>JABWBV010000094.1 GCA_013359445.1 Anaerolineales bacterium
GATTCAATTTTTGCCCGATTTGCAGGAATACCGCGAAAAAACGAGTGACTTTAAGACGGTGGTGAATGCGTATGAGGCGCACAATCATATTTATGAGCATTTGCGCTTGCATGGGGGGACGGTGCTGGTGCGGGGGCGGGGGGCGATCACGTCGCGCATTCTCCAGCGGTTGTACGAAACGCGTAAGGTGAACGCGGATATTTCGATCATCCATTTGATGCCTGCGCCGTTGTTTAAGGGCAGTCAATTGGGCCGCGCCAAACGCACGGTGCGCCATCACTGGGAATACCAGCCGCTGAACTGGCCCAAAGCGGCATGGGGGGGCGATTTGCGGTTCAAGTTCGAGCAGGTGACGGATGATGTCCGGGACCAACTGCTTAACGATTTGGGCGGCACGACGACTTCTGACCGCCGCGATTGGATCGCGATGATTGAGGAGGGGGTGAAGCAGGGCTGGTATAAGATTCGTTTTGGGCATGTGGAACGAGTGGAGCGAGACGAAAAGACGGGCAAACTGGATACAATCATCCGCGGGCGCACGTCTTTGGAAGGTCACACCGCGTTGTTGGCGGATTTTGTGATTGATTCGACCGGGTTTGTGGGGAGTTTGGAGAGTAATCCCCTGCTCAAAGATTTGGTGGGGCACTATCATTTGCCGCACAATGTCAAAGGGCGGTTTAAGGTGACGACAGATTTTGAATTATCAGAGATGCAAAACGGGCGCGGGCGGATGTTCGCGAGCGGGGCGACGACGTTGGGCAGTGCGTTTGCTCCGGTGGATAGTTTTTTGGGCTTGCAATATGCGGCGCTCCGGGCGGTGGATTTTCTCGCCCAACAACATGCGCCCGGTCTCCGGCCTTTGAACGCGCTCCGCTCGCTGGCGCAGTGGTTCCGCTGGATGCGAGGAGTGGCCCCATGACCCCTACATTGCGCGGACGTTGGCAAACGCGTTTGCTGATGAGTTTGACGGTGGGGGTGCTGGTGAGTGGGCTGTTTGGCGTTTGGCGGGATGAAGTTTCCACCACCTTCGTTTGGTTGGGTTACATGACCGTGTTGGGGTTGGGTTGGGATGTGGTGTATATCCGCTTGCAGGCCTGGCGTTGGGATCATGATTGGCCGCCGGTGTTGTATCTTGCCGGGGCGCTGTGGGAAATGGGGGTGTTGGCGGGGGTTTCTCAAATGGTCGAACTGCCTGGGGTGGCCTTTGATTATGGGCTTTGGATGCTGATGTTGCAATACAGTACTATTGGACTGATCTCCTTCGTGCTTATGTTTGGGCCGTTGCGGGTGCTTTTCCCCCGCTGGCGTTTTCGCGGCGGACAGTGGCTGTAAGCGCGTGGTACAATCGGGCGCATGGCCCGTATCCTCTTTCTTGATGACGATCCCCTTTCGTTAAAAATGTTCTCTAAAATTATGGAGCTTTCCGGCCATGAGGCGGTCACGACCTCCAATGCAGATGAAGCGCTGGCCTTGGCGGTGCGCCATCATCCTGATTTGATGTTTACCGATTTTCAAATGCCGGAAAAAGACGGGCTGGAAGTGATCAAAGCCTTACGCGGGCAGGAAGAAACCCAACGGTTGCCGATTTTTGTCGTTTCGGCCAACGCTGACGAAAATCTGGGGGAACGCGTCCTTGAAGCAGGTGGTCAGGGGTTTCTTCGCAAACCTTTACGGTTGGATGCGCTTCTGATCACGATCCAAAATTGCCTCGAAGGAAATTATTCGTAAAAGGTAATTACTCAGCCAGGGCAGAGTTTCTCTCGAAAAAATAGGGAAAAGGGGGATGTCCATCCCCCTTTTCCCTATTTTTTCGGGGAATCTTCTCTCTAGGTCTGAGCAGTTACCGTAAAAGTCTACAAGTTAGGTGATTACCTGACCAATCAATCCTCAAACTATTACGGGAGCTTATGTCTACTCAAAACCCTACTATCGTTGTTATGCACGGAGATGAAACCGGCGAGGAACTGTTACACCAGGCCTTGCGGGTGCTCGATCCGTCCATCATCCGCCAACCCCTCAATTTTGCCCACTTCGATCTGGGGCTGGAAAGCCGCCGGGCCACGAAAAATCAGGTGGTGTACGATGCCGCCGCCGCCGCCTGCCAGAGCGGGTTGGCCCTCAAAGCCGCCACCATCACCCCTGAAATCAAAGGGGATGTGGGCAGTCCCAATGCCATTCTCCGCAAAGAATTGGATGCAAAGGTCATCCTCCGCACCGGGCGGCGCATTCCCAACGTTCGCCCTGTGGGCGGGGTCCATGCCCCTATCGCCATCGTCCGTATGGCGGTGGAAGATGCTTACGAGGCCAAAGAATGGCGCGAAACCCGCGAAGATGGGGAGGAAGTGTCCTTCCGCACCTCGTTTGTCACCCGCTCCACCTGTCGGGCGGTGACCGAGTTTGCTTTTCAGTATGCCCAACGCACGGGCGCGCGCGTATTTGGTGGCCCTAAATACACTGTCAGCCCGGTGTACGAAGGGATGTTCAAAGAAGAAATGGACGCCGCCGCGAAACGTCACCCCGGCGTGCGATACCAACCCCTGCTCATCGATGCGACCTTTGCCCTCCTCTTGCAAATGAGCGGGGATGCCCTCGTCATTCCCGCAATGAACCGCGACGGCGACCTCCTCTCCGATCTCGTCTTACAAATGTTTGGCAGTATCGCTGGCTCTGAAAGCCTGGTTCTGTCGTTTGATGAGACTGCCACCAATGTCAAAGCCGTCATGGCCGAAGCCCCGCACGGCACCGCCCCCGCCCTGTTTGGCAAAGACATCGCCAACCCGATGGCAATGATCCTGGCCGGGGCGGCCTTGTTGGTCTACGTCCACACCCCAGAAGCGGACCGCGCCTCCCGCGCCATTTACGAAAGTGTCTTTGAGAGTCTGTTTGAAGGCAAAGCCACCACGGATTTGGGCGGCTCGCTCACGACGACTGCGTTTACCGATGAGGTGATCCGCCGGACGGCGGCAAAACTGGAAGTTTGGTCGTCATTGGGATAGTTCCCCCATGTGCGAAAGAGAGGCACCCCCTCTCCCCTTGTGGGGGCTAATCTCTGAGTGTAATGACAAAATTTTTATGGCTGTCCAAAGGACAGCCATATTTTTTTCGGGCACCCCCACCCGAAATGAAATGCCCCCTATTTATTTCTCACGCCCCATTCACAAACGAGCGTTATAATCGGGCGTCGCACCCCAACGATCCGACGAACCGACATGCTCTCTCGTCCCTTGCGCCTCCTGATCTTTGTCCTTTTGCTCCTCCTCACCGCCTGTGCGCCCGAGGAGAATTTTGACTTCCCCACGGCCATTCCGACTGAATTTCTTCCCACCTCCATCGCCCTCACCGTCGCCGCCCGGACAACAGCCGTTGTGCTCCCTGAGGAAAACCCAACCGACCAACTAACGAACCAACCAACCGCCGTTCCTCTCCCCTCCGCCACCCCAACCCTCCCTCTTCCTCCCACCGAAACGCCCTCCCCTCCCCCCACACTGACGCCGCTCCCCTCGAATACCCCAGTCCCTTCCGTGCCCCTGTCCGACATCGAACTCCGCACGCCGGGGAGTCTGTCCAAGGTCACTTCCCCCATTCCGGTGCGAGCGTTTGTTTTCCCCGGCGCGTTCGGACGGGTAACGGTTGAACTGTTGGGCGAAGATGGCCGCCTGATTACCCGGCAAATTGTCGTTCTCGGAGAGGGGCGCAAAGCGGGGCTGGCGTTGGATTTAACCTTTGAAATTTCGGGGGTTTCGGAGTTGGGCCGGTTGCAGATTTATACTGCCGACGCCTTCAATCGCCCCAAATCTATGATTAGCGTGGATGTGATCCTGCTTTCCACCGGCACTGCCGACCTGAACATCCCCACCGATTTTCTCGCTCATCTGGCGATCAAAGACCCGAAAGAGGGCGATCTGATCCAGGGGGGGAACGTGGTGGTGTCCGGGTTGGCGCGCCCGACCACCGAACAATCATTTCTCGCCGAATTAATCGATGAAAACGGACAGGTAGTTGGTCAGCGGCTGTTTGATGCCGATCCAGGGCTGATCACTGACTTCCGTCCTTTTTTTGTTGAAATCCCGTATACCGTTACGGAACCCACGCGGGTGCGCCTGGTCATCTACGAACGTACGGAACGCATCCCGGGGACCATTTATCTTGTGAGTATGGAGATTCTTATTAGCCCATGAAACCGCCTATGTACCGCTTTTCTTTTCTTTGCTTAACGCTGATGTTATTTCTGCTCGCCGCTTGTACCGAGCCAACCGCCACGCCTTCTGCGTTGCCCGTCCCCAACGTTCCCCCGATTGAAGAGGTGGATGGTGCCATTCTCCAGTGGGAAAATGGCAATAACACCCGGTACGCGGTGACCGTTGAAGAAATTAGCCGTGAAGGAACCTTCCGTTACCGCATCATCGTGGCCGATGGCATGGTGCGCGCCGCCCAACAACAGATCAAAGTTGCAGGCGTGTGGCAGGCGCCTACCGTGTTGGATTTGGAAACCGCCGCTAATTACACCGTTGACGCCTTGTTGGCCCGGATTCGTAATGACGTTTTGGGGTTGGGGGTCGTGCCAATGGATGTTATCGTGATTTTTGACTCGCTTTCGGGGTATCCGACAGTTGTCGAGGCAAAAGCCCTCCCCACCTACAATGAAAATGGAAATGTCCAATTGAATCGGGACCTGGGTTACTCGTTTACCTCAGATGTGAAGGTTTTGATTGAAGATACGCTCAAAACAGATCAAACTCCATTGTTATATGTGACCCGTAGCGGCGGAGAAGAGGCCTGGTGCGATTCGTTGCGCGTTTTTCCCGATGGCTCCTCGGCCTATTCTGATGATTGCCGGGAAATCCTCTTGCAATTAACCCCACCTCCGGATGTGCTGGCCGAACTGGTCGCGCTAGGCGGTTCGCTGAGTAGCATTGACGAAACCCGCGAAGAGGCCGGGGGGACGGTTCACCTCGTTTTGCAGGGAACCGGCACCGCCACCGCAGATGCAGGCGCGCTGGAAGAAGCGTGGAATTTAGGCCGTGAAATGGCGGATATGTTATCGCGTCCCATTGGGGCGGGGATCACCTTGTTGTATACGCGGCAAGGGCAGTTGTTCGGTTTTGATATGCGCGCCGCCATGGGGCAACCCGCCAGTTTACAGCTTTCCCAACCGTTGTTTGGGATGGCGGTCGATCCGAACGGTTCCCTCCTGGCCTATGCCGATAGCGAAAAATTACACTGGTTGGACTTGCTCACCGGGGAAACGGGGATTTTCTTTTCTAATTTGCCCGATAGCCACTACCTCCCGCGCGGATGGAATCAGCAAGGTCAATTGCTTCTCCAACGGGTTCCAAATACTGGCTCCTCCGAATGGGGCTGGACCAGTCGGGAAGACCCCTCCTGGCATCCTATTCCGCTGAATGAGGGCGCGTTCCCATGCGATACCGGCCTCAGCCTGAATCCCAACACCGCCGAATTTGTCATCGCCGCGGGCGGGGATTGTGAAACCGAACCGGGCCTCACCCTCGTCAACATCGCCGATGGCAGTCTTCGCAAATTGATTGACGCCCAAAGCGTGCCGGGGAGCGGCGTTTTTCAGCCTGCATGGTCTCCCGATGGCAATTGGATTGTCTTTTCGCTGACGCTTAAAGACACCCCCCAAAACCCCCAACGGATTTTCCTCATGCGCGCCGATGGCTCCGAATTAACCGCCCTGACCAATAATACCCTTGGGGTAGCCAGTCACCCGATTTGGGCCGGAGACGGTTCTCGAATTTTTTATTCCCTGCAAGGGGCGGATACCGGTGAAAATGATGTCTATGCCTACAACGTAACCGCGCAGACAAACGAATTGATCTTCGCTGGAGAAGGGATTTACCCTGTCAGCCTTTCCCCGGATGATGAATTTTTGATCTTTACAACAGGCACGGATATGAAAGCGTATCTTCTCACCCACGGCGAACTCCTCTCTGTGGTGCGTGGGGACGAAGGCGAAGACATTCGCTTTGTCAGTTGGTTAGATACAAGAACCGAAAAATAGCAACACCCTCGTTTAAAGACGAAAAAAAGGATGGTCACCGACCATCCTTTTTTTATTCACAGAGAAAGCCCCTCAAAACATCAAACATTCCCCGGCACAAAAGCCATCTCCTTCATTACCCCCCCGTGCGACGGCGTCCCATGAACCAACGCCGCATCTCCCCAGACGCGGTGGGCATTTCCGGTTGAACCAACTCCTCCTGCCATTCGCCCTTTGTGCGCTGTTCCATCCATTGCTCCCGGCCCTCGCGGGTGGTTTTTAACTTTTGAATCAGTTCGCTCCCCGTGCGTTGTGGGTCCTCGTTTTTTGCGACCTCGCGCATTTGCATCAACTGTTCGATGACCCGATCCAACAAACGGACCACATGCTCCTGATTGGCCTGGATCGCCTGCGTCAGGGCCTCGGGGGTGTCACCGGTCGCGAGCGGGCCACTCGTTTGGGCGAACAGCGCCCCGGCCAGTTTGCGCCCCTCCAGCCAGCCCGGTTGGCTGATCGTGCTATTGGCCAGGCTGGTGGATAACAACTGGGGCAGAAGATGCACCGCCGCCAGTAAACTGTCCACTTCCACCATGTCCATGAAGAGTGGTTGAGCGCCAAGCAATGTCACCAGGTCGGTGGCCAGTTTGATGGCCGCGGAAGCCGTTCCGCGCGGGGCAACGATGCCCATCACCCCCTTTTGAAATAAATCTTCGCGTGCCCCGTCGATGCCGGGTTGGGTTTCAAATAAATATTTTGAGTGAATCGCCGGAGCCAACCCCACGTAATAACGGCCTGGCTTTAGGAATTCTTGTGCCCAGGCACTGACCGTTTGTTTGACCGGGGCGGTATCCATCACGACCGCCCCATCCTTCAAATCCGGGGCGATGATCTCAAGCGTCTCGCGGATTTGATCCACGGGCAACGCCAGCACCACAATGTCCGCATCTTCCACAGACGCGGGCAGGTTGTAATGAATTTTGTCGATGGCACCAAGTTTTTGCGCGAGACGCGCATGTTCCGGGTGGAGATCATGCCCGGTACGGTAAAGTTGATGGGTGTGCTTGTTTAGTGCCAACCCCATGGATGTGCCAATTTTTCCAAGTCCGATGAGGGTAATTTTAACCGTCATTATTCACCTTTGAGGGGGCGTATGCGTGAGGGGGACGCACACGCTTAGTTTGTGTCGTCTACGGCTTGTAGGAGGGCGAGTAGACGCTCTTCTTCGTTTTGCGGATGGGGGGTGGGGAGAGGGCCATCCTGATGTCTGCGGATTAAGGTGACCGCGCGGGGGGGGGCGCCTTGTTCGGCGGCCATATCTGCGCCCCAAACGGGATGTTGGGCGGCGATCACGAACGGGCGTTTCCACCCGCGCGGGGGGGCCTGGCCCCAGCGGGTTGCGGCCGCGGGCAGGAGCGCTTTTCCGAGTACGATCACCACACGTTCCCATAGCCTGAGCGGGTAACGCGCTTTGCCCACGTCGTGTAAAAGGGCGGCCACGCGTAAATCGGCGGGGGGTTCGAGACCTTGTTCCTGGCAGAGGGTTTGCACTTCCCGCAGAACGCGCACCGCGTGGGCCTGTTCGGAAGGGTGCAACCGGGCGAACAGGGCGGCTTGTCCGGGGGTGAGGGTCTCGCGGACCAGGGCCAGGTCTGCCGGGGTAGGGGCGGCCAGGAGGGCCTCGGAAAACTGACGGAGTCGGTAAGCCCACCGCATACGCTTACCCGATCAGCAGGTTGAGTAAAAATTGCGAGGGGCCAATGATCAGGAAGCTGAAGACTTGTGGCAGGGCGAAGGCGACCATGATCAAGATAAAGATGCTGTATGGCCGAATTCGGTCAAATTGCCGTTGCCAGTCGAGGGGCGCGAGGTGGTAGGCGATTTTTTCGCCGTCGAGGGGGAAAAGCGGGATCAGGTTGAAAAAGAACAATATTAAGTTGATGAAAATGAACTGGGCTATCATTTGGCCGAAAAATGAGGCTCCGGTCAACTGAACTGCCCCTAGCCGGAACCCCACCGCGCCCAGAACCGCCAAAATCAAATTGGACACCGGCCCCGCCAGGGCGACCCAAACCATGCCATATTTGCCTCGCAAATACCAGGGGAAGACCTGAACGGGTTTGGCCCACCCAAACCCGTTGATCAGGAGCAAGATGGTCCCGAAAACGTCGAGGTGCTTGAGCGGGTTGAGGGTGAGACGTCCCTGAAGGCGTGGGGTTTCGTCGCCGAGGGAGACCGCGGCCCACGCATGAGCAAATTCGTGTACGGGGAATGCGATGCCCAAGATGAGTAGCCGGGCCAGCAAAAGGCTGGGTTGGCGGATAAGATAATAGATTTCTGTCAAAACAAACCAAAGCAGAAGGGCAACAATGACCCATTGAATGGGCGTCAGGCGGCGTAAGCGAGCGATGAGGGGGGTAAGCATTTCCATCTCAGCGATTATACCGCGTGTTATAATCCCGGCTTTGGACTGTGATGCCTCCTAAATACTCTCTATGTTTGCTTGTGGTTCATTTAATGTAACGGCTCAGACTTAATGCTTTGTAAAGGAAGTCGTTTAAAGTTTTTTACGAGCACAAACTTACGAAGACTTATTTTACGGAGTACTTAATACCCCGCAAAGGAAGTCTTTTGAAGTTTGTTACATGTGCAAACTTACGAAAACTTCCTTTGCAAACCACTTATAGAGAAAACTCCCCGAAAAAAGGGTAAAAGGGGGATGTACATCTACATCCCCCTTTTACCCTTTTTTCGGGCTAAACTTTGCCTTGCGTACCATTTAACCTCGTATGCTCCCTGACTTACAACTCAATGATCATGTACGTTTGCGGAAACCCCACCCGTGTGGCGGGTATGATTGGCGTGTAGTGCGTGTTGGGGCCGATGTAAAGATTGAATGCCTTACATGCAACCGCCAGGTGATGTTGACGCGCCGGGAACTCACCCGCCGGGTTAAAACCATACTGCCGAAAAAACCTCCTGAAACTGTGTAGGTGTGCTGGATGTTTGTGCGTCCAAACGCATCTATGCCCTTTATCTCCATGCCAAATCCAACTGCTGAACCAAAACCTCGCATCATCATCTTTGCTACAAAAACGGGGGGGGGCCATTGGAGTCCTGCCCTTGCCATTGCCGAAGAAATTACCCGCCAATCCGAAGATCACTACCAACTCGAAGTGATCGACGCCCTGTACAGCCGCCCCAACTCCCGCCTGACCGTGGATTATGCGTATTCCCTGATGATTCGCCGCTACCGGCCCTTGTGGCGGGTCTTTTTCTACTCGATGAACAATCAAGTGGCGCTGGGCGCAGGCGAAAGGGTGCTGTATGGCATGACGCGCAAAAACCTGGCCGGAACTCTACAAAACGGCCCTTGCCCTAAAGCGGTCATCTCAACCAACTCCATTATTCATCGGCCCATTTCCCGCTTACTGCGCCAGGTGTACCCGGAAGTGCCCTTTATCAGCGTAGTTACCGACCCGGTCAAAATCCACAAAGCCTGGGTCCACAAACCCGCGCGGCTGGTTTTGGCCCCCTCCGCGATGGCCCGCCGGGCGCTGATCGAAATGGGTCAGCCTGCTGAATCCATCCTCGAAACCGGTCTGCCCGTTTCGCCCACTTTTCACCCGGCCAGCCCTCAAGAAAAACAAACCTTTCGCGCAGAACTGAACCTGGACGGGCAAAAACCCACCGTCTTGATCATGCACGGCGCAGAAGGGCACATGAACGTTCACCGCAACGCCAAAGCGATAGAGCGGGAATTTGGCGCGCGGGTTCAACAGATCGTTGTCTGCGGCAAAAACGCCGCGCTCAAAGATAAAATGGACGCCAGTGGTTTTGGCCCCCATGTCAAAATTTTTGGCTTCTCCACCCACGTCAGCACCCTCATGCGTGCTTCGGATATTCTGATCACCAAAGCGGGCGCGCTCACCGTCTCGGAAGCGCTGGCCTGTGGTCTTCCCATTCTCATCAGCCAATTTCTGCCCGGTCAGGAAGAAGGCATTCCCGAATGGTTGCAAGAAAGACAAGCCGGCATGCCCGCCTTCACCGCCCAGGCTGTCGTCGAAGGTCTGTCTAAACTGGTCAACACCCCAGCCATCCTCCAAACCTATTCCGCCAATGCACGCGCCCTGGGGCGTCCCGATGCCGCCGTGCATGCCGCCGCGGCCATCCTCAATCTGGTTCAAAAATGAAAACTCCTGTCTCTCGCCTCACCCTTTTCTTTTTCCTGCTTACCCTTTCCTTTTTTCTGCTCGCCGCCTGCACCTCAGAGGAAACCCCCACCCCAGGCCTGAATCAAACCCAGGCCTACGAAACCGTCGTCGCACGGATTACCGAAGTCTCCCAAGAACTCGCCACCCAGGCCGGGCAAGAACCCATCCCCACCGATTCCGGTTTGCCCACGCCTACTCTCACCCCCGGCTTTACCGACACTCCCCCCGCCCCGACCGCCGTCGTCTCGACCTTTACCCCCAGCGCCACCGTCGCCGCCGCGAGTTGCGACCGCGCCGAAGCCGGGATTCCCATTGATGTCACCATCCCCGATGATACCCAATTCACCCCGGGCACTTCCTTTGTCAAAACCTGGCGCTTACTCAACAGCGGTTCCTGCACCTGGACCACCGGCTACTCCCTCGTCTTCTTCTCCGGCGAAAAAATGGGCGGCCCCGATGTTGTGCCCCTCAATAGCGACGTAGCCCCCGGCCAGGTGGTAGACCTCTCCGTCACGCTAACCGCCCCCGCCACGCCCGGCTCCTATCAAGGCAACTGGATGTTACGCAACCCCTCCGGCGTATTGTTTGGCGTTGGCCCGCAAGGCAATTCCTTCTTTTGGGTGCGGATCGTCGTCCCCGGTGGGACAGGAACACCGACCGTGACCCCGAATGGAAGCGTGACCGTAACCCCCACCCCGAACGGGAGCGTGACCCCCACCATCACCCCCACGCCGACAAGCGGTTCTACCCCAGTCGTAATCGTCAACAGTTCCGTCTCTTTCCAACCCGATGGCTTTATTGATCTCGACACGGGAACGACCAATGGCGGCTCTGGTAACGACGTTTCCTACACCACCGATCCAAGCGGCACGCACCCCCTGACCCCGCAAGGCGGCGCAAGCATCGGCATTTTCGGAACCCAGGCCCCTACCCTTGCCAACTGTCAAGCCGCCAGTTTGGGCGGTGGTTCCCTCGTCGTAGACAACCTGGCCGCCGGAACTTACCTCTGTTACCGCACCGATCAAGGTCACTACGGCTGGCTTCGGCTCGAAAGTTTTGAGGCCAGTTCCCTCACCCTCAGCCTCACCTTCCTCACCTGGCAATAGCCTCATGCCCACCCTCTACCTCGTCGCCACCCCCATCGGCAACCTGGAAGACATCAGCGCCCGTGCCCTGCGCGTCTTGCGTGAAGTCCCGCTCATCGCCGCCGAAGACACGCGCCACTCCGGCAAACTGCTCGCCCATTTTGGCATCTCGACCAAACTGACGAGTTACCACGACCATAACAAAGGGCTAAAGCTCGAACCGATCCTCGAAAAACTTCAAAACCACGACGTCGCCCTCATCTCCGACGCGGGCACGCCCACGATCAACGACCCGGGGTACGAACTCGTCAACGCCGCCCTCGCCGCGGGGCACACCGTCGTCCCCATCCCCGGCCCCAGCGCCCCCATCACCGCCCTGTCCGTCTCCGGCCTGCCAACGGACGCCTTCCTTTACCTCGGTTATCTCCCCCGCAAACAAAGCGAACGCCGCACCTTTGTCGCACAGGTTGCCAACCTGCCCTATACCCTCATCTTCCTCGAAACCCCCCATCGCCTCCTCGAAGCCCTCACCGATCTCCAAACCCTCCTCGGCGACCGGAAAATCGCCGTGGCCCGAGAATTGACGAAAATGTTCGAGGAAATCTACCGCGGCCCGATCAGCGCCGCCCTCGAACACTTCTCTGCCCAACCCCAACGGGGGGAAGTGACCCTGGTCGTCGCCGGTGCCCCCCCCGAAGAGGGGACGTGGTCGGAAGACCGCCTCCGCGCGGAACTCCGTACCCGTTTAGACGAAGGCGCCTCCCCCAGTTATCTCGCCAAAGAGATCGCCAAAGAATCAGGATGGAGCAAAAAAGACGTGTACAGTTTGATTTTAAACATGGAGAACCCTCATGAATCTGGATGACCTCACCATCTATCCCCCCCTCGACCCCCAAAACATGCTCGCCGAAATCAACGGCCTGCCCGATCAACTCGCCAACGCCTGGGAACTCGGCCAGACTCAACCTTTACCCGCGCCCGCCAAAATCTCGCGTGTCGTAATCGCCGGGATGGGCGGCTCCGCGATTGGGGCAGATTTGCTCACTGCATACATCGAACCTCTTTGCCCGGTCCCCGTCATCGTCCAACGCGATTACACCCTCCCCGCGTGGGCCACCGGCCCGGACACCCTCGTCATCGCCTCCTCCCACTCCGGCAACACTGAAGAAACCCTCTCTGCCTTTGAGCAAGCCCTGGAACGGAACTGCACCATCCTCGCCGTCGCCACCGGGGGAAAACTTGCCAAACGCGCCGCGGAAACCAACACCCCCATGTTTACCTTCACCCACACAGGGCAACCCCGCGCCGCCGTGGGGTACTCGTTCGGCCTCCTCCTCGCCGCCTTCACGCGCCTCGGCCTGATCCCCGACCCCCGCGCGGAACTGGACAACGCGCTCGCCGCGATGCGTGCGGCTCAGGCGCAGTGGCAAATCGAAGTCCCCGCTATCCAGAATTCTGCCAAACGCCAGGCCGGGCAGTTGATCGGGCGGTGGGTGTCCGTGTTCGGCTCGGAACTGCTCGCCCCGGTCGCACGGCGGTGGAAGGGGCAGGTGAGTGAGTTAGCTAAAGCCTGGGGGCAGTTCGAATTCCTGCCCGAAGCGGATCACAATTCCCTGGCCGGGTTGGTGCAACCCGAAAGCCATTTGGGGAGCATGATCGCGATGTTTCTAATCGCCCCCTCCTACCATCCCCGCAACGTATTACGCGGTGAATTGACGAAAAAAGCTTTCATGCTCGAAGGCGTCAGCACCGACTTTTTCATCGCCCTGGGCGAAACCCGCCTGGCGCAACAGTGGACGACGCTATTGTTTGGCGATTACATGGCCTATTATTTGGCGATTGCTTATGGCATTGACCCGACGCCAATTCCCGCACTGGAGGCGTTTAAGGCGGAGATGACGAGCGCGAAATAAAAATTAATTGAGACAAAAAAAGAGTGGTGGCAGAAGTACTTCTGCCACCACTCTTTTTTGCCATGGATTAATCTCCAATCCACTCCACAATCATCGCTTCTCCCTGACCCACGCCCACGCACAGGGTGGCGAGGCCGTAGTAGGGGCGGGGTTCGGTGGGGGCGCGGCGTTTCATCTCGTGGAGGAGGGTGCCGACGAGGCGTGCCCCGGACATGCCGAGCGGATGACCGAGGGCAATCGCACCCCCGTTGACGTTGGTAATTTCTTCGGACAGGCCGAGTTCCTGCAGGACGGCGAGCGATTGCACGGCGAAGGCTTCGTTGAGTTCGGCGAGGCGGATGTCGGCGATGGTTAACCCCGCGCGGGCCAGAGCTTTGCGGGTGGCGGGGACGGGGCCGTAGCCCATCGTACGGGGTTCGACCCCTGCGGCGGCGGAGGCGACCACGCGGGCGAGGGGTTTCATTCCCAACTCGCGGGCTTTTTCTTCGGACATCAGCAGGACGGCGGCGGCACCATCGTTGAGGCCGGAGGCGTTTCCGGCGGTGACAGTGCCGTTTTTGCGGAAGGCGGGGCGGAGGGCGGCTAACGATTGGAGCGTGGTGTCCCGGCGGGGGCGTTCGTCCGTGTCGACCAAAATCGGATCGCCTTTGCGCTGGGGGATCGGGACGGGGATGATTTCGTCTTTAAATTTGCCCGCATCGATGGCGGCGAGGGCGCGCTGGTGAGATTGGACGGAGAAGCGGTCTTGTTCTTCGCGGGAGATTGCGCTGCCAGCAGCGACGGTGAGGTCCCAAATATTTTCAGCGGTTTCACCCATCGAGTCGTTGCCGTACAGCTCCTTGAGCCGTTCGTTGGGGTAGCGCCAACCGAGGGCGGTGTCCCACGCGGTGAGGTTGCCGAAGGAGAAGCCACTTTCGGCCTTCGGAACCGAGTACGGGGCACGGGACATGCTTTCCAGCCCGCCACCGATGTACACATCCCCATCCCCCGCTTGAATCGCGCGGGCGGCCTGCACGACTGCGTGTAGCCCCGAAGCGCACAGGCGGTTGTACGTGACGGCAGGCGTGGTGACAGGGAAGCCCGCGAGCAGGGCACACATCCGGGCGACGTTGCGGTTGTCTTCTCCGGCCTGGTTGGCACAGCCCATGTAGACTTCTTCGACAAGGGCTGGGTCGAGGCCGGTGCGGGTGAGCAGGGCACGTAGGACGAGTGCGCCAAGATCATCGGGGCGGACTTTGGCGAGCGCGCCGCCCAACGCGCCAATTGGCGTGCGGACGGCGTCTATGATGACGGCTTGAGGCATGGGGAACTCCTGAAGGGGGAATGGATTGCGGATGAACGCAGATTTTTATGGTTTTTTGAGGAGGTTAGGGGAGGATTGTATCATTTTCCGGGGAAGGTTTCGATCAAAAAAAACGTGCGTGCCGATTGGCACGCACGTTTTTTTGAGTAGAGGATCGTTTACGGAATGGATCCGTCTTGCGTATCGCCCTGGCCGACGTTGAAATCGGTTGCAGAGTCAACGCCGAGGCCACCGCTGAAGAAATCAGCTCCGGTGCCACCGGTTAGTTTGTCTTTGCCACTGCCGCCGGTCATGTAATCAATGCCAGCGCCGCCCAGGAGGGTATCGTTTCCGAGGTCGCCATCCAGGGTGTCGTCGTGGTTATCTCCGCGGAGGGTGTCGTTGCCGCTCCCGCCGCATAGGAGATCGTTGCCGTCCAGGCCGCGGAGCGAGTCGTTGCCGCCCAAACCGAGCATCATGTCTGCGCCGGAGGTTCCATTGAGGCCTGTGTTGTTGCCACTGGTGCCGACGGTGACGGTAATGGTCACGGTGGCGGTGGCGTTGCCATCATCCACAGTGATGGTGATGATGGCGGTGCGGACAATGGCCGCGGGCACTGCGGTGATCGTGACCATTCGGTTGGCCCCGCTCCCGCCAAACACGATATTGCCATTGGGCACCGCGCTGGGGTTGGACGAGGAGGCTGTTAGGGTCAGTAGATCGCCATTGGCATCGCCGACGAGCAGGTTCATCGTGCCGCCATTAACGCTACAACTGCCGCCCGCCGCGACTGCAATGGTGGGGGGAACGTTGGGGGGCGGGGTGTTGGTTGGCGTATTGGTTGGCGTGTTGGTCGGAGTCGGAGTC
>JABWBV010000095.1 GCA_013359445.1 Anaerolineales bacterium
CCCCGGGAAAAAATCCCTCAAAACCCGCTTAATCCGTTTTGCCACCGACACCTACATGCGGTTCCCCATCCTTCGGGAATGGGTCAAAAGCCTGCGCCCCGCGCGGCTCAACGCCCTCCGCAAAACCGCCCAACAAACTGGCCTGGTCCCCGCGCAGAAAGCCTCCCCTGCCTCCCAGGTGATCCTGAACAGCTTTGGCCTCAGTGTGTGGGTGAACGATCAAACCCGGTTTGCGCGGGGCGTCGTCCCCCCGGCGGAAAAAGACGCCCTGCTAACCCGCCTCGCCACCTTCCTCAAAGCCGACCGCGACCCGATCAACGGCCTGCCCATCATCGCCAACGTCTACCGCGGCGAAGCCCTCTACCACGGCCCCTTCGCCGACGCCTGCTCCGACCTGATCATCGAATATGCCAACCACTACCGCCCACAAACGGCGCACCCCGGCAAAAACCCCTACACCGAAGGCGGCCACACCCCCAACGGCATCTTCCTCGCGCAGGGGCGTGGTATTGCCCCCCGCGGGGAAATCTTCATTCCTCAAGAAAACCCGGACCGCGCCTCTCAACCTTCGGATTTTTTACCCAGCCTGATTGACCTCGCCCCGACGATCCTTCATCTGTTCGACCAACCGATCCCGCCCGACATGGATGGCCGCGTCCTGACCGAAATCTTTGACCCCGCGTGGCTCGCCGCCCACCCCCTCCGCCTGGGCACCGAACCCGCTCAGTTTGCCACCCCCAGCCCGGGCCAGGATTTATCGGCAGAAGAAGAAGCTTCGGTTGAGGATCAATTGCGGCGGTTGGGTTACATATAACATGCACGCTTTTTTCATCATGTCATCCGAACGTTCGGGCAGTAATCTGCTCCGAAAAATGTTAGGGGCACACCCCCGCCTTTCTGCCCCGCCCCCGCCCCATCTCTGGCGGCATTTGACCCAGGTTTTGCCCTATTATGGACCGCTGGTGCAAGACAACGGATTCGAAGCTCTGCTAACGGATGCCCTCGCCCTTACGCAAGTTCCTGGCTCGCATCTGCAATGGAAATATCCTTTCACGGTAGATGACATCCGGGCGCGGGTTTCCGTGCGGAGTCTCGGCGCGGTCATTGCGGCGTTATACGACTGTTATGCCGCGCAGGAAGCGTCGGACGGATGGGTTTGTAAAGAGAATAACTTGTTTGACCATGCTTTCCAAATTTTGGAAACGCGCCCGGAAGCCAAATTTATCTACCTGTGCCGGGATGGGCGGGATGTGGCGTGTTCGGTTCAGCGGGTGCCCTCGCATGATCAGCACCTTTTTTTTATTGCCCAAGAGTGGCGCACCGAACAAGAAAAATGTATACGGGTTTACCAGGAATTGCACACACGCGGGGCGGCCATGCTTTTGCGTTACGAAGATTTGCTCGAAAACCCCGAGCCATCCCTCATCCGCTTGTGTGATTTTTTGAAGATTGAATACCACCCGCAGATGTTAGCCTACCACGAAGAAGAAGAGACCAAAAAAGATGCCGCAAAAACCCAATACTGGCAAAATCTGGACAAACCGGTGCTAAAAAACAACAAAGCCAAGTTTCTTGCTCAATTATCCCCTGCGGATATCCGGTTGTTTGAACAGGTGGCTGGCCCACTTTTACAGGCGTTGGGGTATCCGCTTTTGTTCTCGCCCGCGTATAAACCCCTACCCCGTTGGCAGTATGCGTGGTTTTGGCTCCAAAACCGGCTTCAGCGCCGTCGTCTGCGCGGTCAATTACAACAGGAACCGGGGAGGGCAGAACGCGAAAAAATTCTCATGCGTCTGCGCGGGCGGGAGAAACAAACCCTCCCCACCTATGCCGCGCCCCTCACTTACCCCTCCCTTCAGGAAAAACCCTAATATTCAGTTTCCCTTCAGGAGTACGATGTCCACCAAAACCTTCTCCCCCATCCGCAAAGATTATCTAATTTTCGGCCAGCCCCAAATTCTTGAGGACGAAATTGACGAAGTGCTGGACTCCCTGCGGGCCGCGTGGATTGGCACCGGCCCAAAAGTTAGCCGTTTTGAAGAAATGTTTCGCCAATATCTAGGCGTTTCTCATGCGGTCGCGCTCAACTCTTGTACCGCGGGTTTGCACCTATCTTTGCTCGCCGCGGGCATTGGGCGGGGCGATGAGGTGATCACCACCCCGATGACGTTCTGCGCCACGGTCAACAGCATCATCCACACGGGCGCGACCCCGGTTTTGGTGGATTGCGAACGGGACTCCCAACTGATTGACCCTAACCAGATCGAGGCCGCCATCACCCCCAAAACAAAGGCCATCATCCCCGTACACCTCTGTGGCCGGGCGTGTGACATGGACGCCATCATGGACATTGCCGCACGGCACAACCTGATCGTGATCGAAGATGCCGCGCACGCCATCGAAACCACGTACAAAGGACGCAAAGTAGGCACCATTGGGCACATGACCGTGTTTAGCTTTTATGCCACCAAAAACGTCACCACCGCCGAAGGGGGCATGGTCACCACCAACATCCCGGAATTGGCCGATAAAATCAAAATTTATGGCTTGCACGGCTTGAGTCGCGACGCCTGGAAACGGTACTCGGATGAGGGTTTCAAACACTACCAGGTGGTGCTCCCTGGCTACAAATACAACATGACCGATTTACAAGCGGCACTTGGCCTCCACCAACTTCCCCGTGTCGAACAGAATCTCCTCCGCCGGAATGAACTCTGGGAAACGTACAACCAGGCTTTTGCCGATCTCCCCGTCGATTTGCCCGCCCCCGATGACCCAAACGCCCGCCACGCGCGGCACCTCTACACCCTCATGGTGGACAAAGCCCGCACCGGGGTCTCCCGTGATGAATTTATGGACCGCCTGCACGCCCAAAATATCGGCACAGGCGTCCACTACCTCGGCGTTCACCTTCACCCGTACTACCGCGAAACCTACGGCTTCCGCCCCGAAGATTTCCCCAACGCGACCTGGATCAGCGAACGCACCGTCTCCCTCCCCCTTTCGCCCAAACTCACCAATGGCGATGTGGAAGATGTGATCGAAGCTGTGCGGAATGCGTTAGCCGGATAACGTGTTACCCAATTTCCTGATCCTCGGTGCCCAAAAGGCAGGGACGTCCTGGCTGGCCGCCCATCTCGGTCAACACCCTGACATTTACCTGTACCCACACGAAATCCACTTTTTTGACAAGGATTACAACTTTGCGCGCGGGATCGGGTGGTACGAAACCCACTTTTCCCGCGCGGGGAACCGGGCCGCGGTGGGTGAAAAAACCCCCGACTATCTTTGGGCCAACGGACAAGGAGGGGAAGGGCACCTGCCGGAGGTTCACCATCACATTCGCCGGTACCTGCCCGAAGCCCGTTTCCTGCTCTCCCTGCGGAATCCGGTCGAGCGGGCGATTTCGGCGGCCAATCACATTCTCCGCACGGGCCGGGTTTCCCCACGGTTCAGCATCGACGACTTGTTGATCGGGCGGCAGAAGCATTTGCTGGCCGGGCACGGTGTTTTGGAGTACGGCGATTATTGGCAACAGTTGGAGGCCTACTTTTCTCTGTTTCGGGAAGAGCAGTTTTTGATTTTGATCTTTGAAGAAGATATCCTCCAAAACCCGCACGTGGGTTTGCGGAAAGCCTGCCAACATGTGGGCGTGGATCCTTCGTTTCCCTTTACGCAGGTGGAAGAAACGGAAAATGCTTACCGGTACTCGCGCCCGCGGTTGTTTCTCAACTACTACGTCCCTTTTCTCCGGCGGTTGACCCGTCCGGTAGATTGGTTTTTCCCTGTGCAAAAGGCCAGACCCCAACGCACTACGCTCGAAGCCCTATATGCGCGCTATGCCCCTGAAAACGAAAAATTAGAACAATTCCTGGGACGTAAATTGCCCGTTTGGAGTTCGGGATGAGAAGCCAACTCGTTACCTCGGACGTTTGGTGGGAAGTGGCGCGCGCGTGTGCATATGCCACATTTTTTCATACCCCCCTTTGGCACCAGCTCATTACGATGACCTATCCCGGTTGCCGCGACATTACGCCCAGCGTGGTGCTGGCCAACGGGACACGGGCTGTGTTGCCATTATTAGAGGATAGCTCTCCCTCGAACCGGTTGCCAATTCGGTTTTCGACCTTTGCCGGGTGTTATGGCGGCGTCGTTGCCGATGGCCCGATAGAAGGCCGGGAAGGCGAGACGGCTGTATCTCACCTCTTCCAAACCGCCGTTTCCTGGCGCATTAGCCGGTTCAAGTGCTTAAGCAATCCCTTTGCTCCTGTGGAGACGTTGCCCCAGTCTTTGCCCAAAATTCGGGATGACTTTACCCATATCTTAGCGCTTGAGCCTGACTACGAAACCATCTTTGCCCGGTTTACCAAAGGGCATCGAAGCAGTATTCGCAAGGGCCAACGGATGGGGGTAAGTGTGCGTCTGGCAGAAACCCTGGAGGATTACCAGGCCTATTACCAAACGTATGAAGACAGTCTGCGCCGGTGGGGGGAACGGGCATCCAGCCACTACCCCTGGCGTTTGTTTGAAAACGGCTTTGCCCTGGCCCAACAATACCCGGACAATATCCGGTTATGGGTGGCCGAAGCCGAAGGGCGTATTTTGGGAGGGGCATGGGTTTTTTATTGGCAACGCCACGCGGTTTGGTGGCATGGCGCAGTGCTGGAAGATTTTTTCGCCTATAATCCGAGCAATGTTCTGCAAGATGCCATTATTCGCGATGCGTGCGCGCGCGGCTATCGATATTACGATTTTAATCCGAGTGGGGGATACGAAGGCGTCATTCGTTTCAAACGGCATCATGGGGCAGAAGAATGGCCCCTCAGCCGCTACGAATACCAACCCCCACTTTTCCGCCTTTCCCGTGCCCTGAAAACCCGTTTCCGTAAAAAGGTTGCCCCATGAGCCGCCTGACCCAACGTCTCCGCCGTTTCCTCGACCCGCTCAACTATCTGCGTTTTCTCGAACAGGCCTGGTTACTTCGCCCGGCCGTTTCGGAAAAACCCGTGGTGTTCATTCTCGGTTTGCCACGTTCGGGGACAACCCTCGTTTACCAATACCTCGTCCATCGATTGCAGGTGGCCTACTTCACCAACGGGGTGGGCAAATACCCTCACGCCGCCCTTTTGATGACCTGGTGGGAGCGCAAACGTTATGGGGAATATCGGTCAGATTTTCAAAGCCAGTACGGGAAAATGATCGGGCCGGTTTCCCCGCGGGAGGCTGGGGGCTTTTGGGCGCGGTTTTTTGATCTGGAGCAGTACACCCGGTTCGAACAGGTATCCCCCGCTCGGATCAGAATCTTGCAACGGACCATTGCCGGGGTTCAACACCTTTTTGGGGACGTGGCGTTCGTCAACAAAAACGTCAAACATATGCTTCGGTTGGACGCGTTGGCCCGCATTTTTCCCCACGCGCTCTTTTTGATTGTGGAACGCGAACTGCCTGAGGTTGCCCTTTCGGTTTTGCGCGGGCGCTACGCCAATCTGGCTGACCCTCACGCGTGGTGGTCCGTGCGCCCGCCGGATTACCCATCCCTGAAAGATTTATCCCTGCCCGAACAAATCGCCGGACAGGTGCGTGGCCTTGCCCGGCAAATGGACGCGGACCTGGCGCAGATTCCCGCCACGCGCGTGGTACGTGTCGCCTACTCCGCTTTTTGTCAGGAACCAGAACGTCTAATTGCTACTTTGCGCCCGCTTTTGGGCCATCCCACGGAGCGAAACCCTCCCGTTTCGGCTTTCCCGATTTCTCACAACGCGCCAAAAACGCCTGAAGAAGAAGCCCTCCTACGCCTTTTGTCATCATGAATCATCCTGATCCCCTTCACCCTGCGGATGCACGCCCAGTTGTCGCCCACCTCCACCGCGCCTACCTGGCCCTTTCCGAAACCTTCATCTACCAATACCTGACCCACCTGCACCGCTACCGCCCGATCATGCTCGCCCGCCGGACAGAAAACCGCGCCAATTTCCCCTTTGAACCGGTGTACGCCGTTGCCGATCAGGCGCGCCTCGTACAGGGATGGAACTACCTCGCCCTCAAAGCATGGGGACACCAGCCATATTTTCTCAAAATACTGCGCCAGCAAAAACCCGCCCTGCTCCACGCCCACTTTGGCCCCGAAGGAGTCAACGCACTGTCCTTGCGCCGTGCCCTCAACGTGCCTTTGGTGACGGTCTTTTACGGCAAAGATATGTCCCAACTACCCCGTATGGCCTCCTGGCGGCGTGCCTACCAACGCCTTTTTTCCGAAGGCGATGGTTTTTTGGTCGAAGGCAGTCACATGAAACGTGAACTCGCCGCGTTGGGATGCCCGGAACAAAAAATTCACCTTTCCCACATTGGCGTGGATACGACCAAATTCTCCTTCAAACCTCGCACACTTGCCCCGCACGAACCCTGCCGGTTATTGATGTGTGGGCGATTGGTGGAAAAAAAGGGCGTTGCCTATGCCCTGGAAGCCCTCGCAAAAGTGATCGACGAATTCCCCAATGCCCAACTCCGTGTGGTGGGCGATGGCCCGCTCCGCGCGGAATTGGAAGCCCTGATCAGGACACGCAACCTGTCCGCCCACGCGCACATTTTGGGCTACCTCTCGCACGACGAATACGCGCGGGAAGTGGAAAACGCCCATCTATTTCTTGTCCCCAGCGTGCGTGCCGCAGATGGCGATAGCGAAGGGGGCGCGCCTACGGTCGTTCTCGAAGCCCAGGCCGCCGGATTGCCCATTCTCGGTTCCACCCACGCCGACATCCCCGAAGTGGTAGGCGTCAAAGAGCCAGGCTTTCTCGTCCCCGAACGGGATGCGGACGCCCTCGCCCGGAATTTGCGCGTGATGTTGGCAAACCCCCACCGCTGGCCGGAATGGGGCATGGTAGGGCGAAAACATGTCGAGGCGGAGTATGACATTCGCAGAGTTGCCCAGACGCTAGAAACCATTTATGATCGGGCACAGGAAACCTTTCAGCCGCGCAAATGATCCCCATCCTCTTTCTCGACCATGCCACTGCCCTGGGGGGGGCGGAATTCAGCCTTTTACTCCTCCTCAAACATCTGGATGCCGCGCGCTGGCAACCCCATCTGGCTTGTTCCCCCGGACAATTGGCCGAGAAAGCGCGCCTTTTGGGTATTCCCATTTATTTGACAGATTATCCGCGCTTGCGCCGCTCCCCGCACTTTTTGGGTGATTGGCTGAAGGGGGCGAACGAAATGGCCCGGCTCGCGCGGGAGATCGGTGCCCGCGCGCTGTACGCCAACACCGTGCGGGCCGCCGTGTACGCGGCTCCGGCGGCCCGGTTGGCGCGCCTCCCTTTCATCTGGCACATGCGCGATTTTTGGCTGTCGGAGGCGCGTCCGCGGCACGTCTGGGCGGATGGGCTGGGAAAAAGCGTATTGATCGCAAATGCCGCGCGGGTGCTCACTAATTCGCACGCTGTGGCAAAAGGCTTGCCGCCCTCGTCCAAAATCAAAGTCGTACATAACGCCCTCGAAATTGAACGCTATGACGCATCATTAAACGGACGCTCGTTCCGAATGACTTATGGCATCCCCCCCACCGCGCCGGTGGTCGGCGTTGTCGGGCGCTTGCGTCCGTGGAAAGGGCAAGATCGGTTTGTGCAGGCGATGGCGCAGGTGTCCAAGGCGTTGCCGGAAGCCCGGTTTTTGATTGTTGGGAGCGAGATTTTTGGGGTGCAGGATGCGTATGAACAAGCCTTGCGTCAGTTAGTTGTTACGTTGGGCCTGGCTGAAAAGGTGATTTTTACCGGGCAGTTGTCCGACGTGCGGCTGGCACTGGCGGCGATGGATGTGTTTGTCCACCCGGGGGAGCCGGAACCGTTTGGGTTGGTGAACATCGAAGCGATGGCGATGGGCAAGCCGGTGGTGGCCTTCGGGCATGGGGCGTTGCCGGAGATTGTGGTGGATGGGGAGACGGGGGTGTTGGTTCCGCCGGGCGAGGGGGCGCTGTTGGCGGAGGCGGTGTTGGGGTTGTTACGTGATCCTACGCGGGGGCGGCAGATGGGGTGGGCAGGGCGGGCGCGGGTGGAGACCCATTTTACGATTCAGCAAACGGTGGCGGGGGTGGAACAGGTGTTGGACGAGGTGCTACGATGAAGTTTTGTCTGGATGCACGGACCGCGACGGATCACTTTCCCGGCATTGGGCGGTATGTGAGCAACCTGGCGCGGGCGATGGGGGACCAACTGGCGGAGGGGGAGCAATTGATCGTTTTCCGCTCCCCCGCGCAAACCCGGTGGACGCTTCCCACCTCCCGCGCGGGCCAGGTGTCCCTGATCGAGACGCCGGTTTCGCCGTTTGGGTTGGGTCAGCAGTTCATCCTTCCCCGCATGTTAAAGGCCAATGGTGTGGATGTCTATCACAGTCCGTATTATTTGATGCCCTATGTGCCCGGTGTGCCGACGGTGGTGACGTTGTATGATTTGATTCCGCAGTTGTTCCCGCAAGTGGTGTCGGCGCAGGTGCGGCTTTTGTTTCAGGTGGCGACGCGGTTGGCCTTGCGGGCGGCAGATCAGGTGGTGACGATTTCGGAGGCGTCCCGACGGGATTTGCTGGCCGCGTACCGCTTGAACCCCGCGCGGGTGACTGCCATCCCGCTCGCCCCCGATCCGGTTTTTCACCCCCAACCGGACGCGGAAACCGCGCGGGTGCGGGAGAAGTTCGGGTTGCCGGAGCGGTTTGGGTTGTATTTGGGGATCAATAAGCCGCATAAAAATCTGGCGCGGCTGGTGGATGCGTGGGCGCAGGTGCGGACGGACGCGCCGTTGGTGATTGCAGGGGCGTGGGATGAGCGGTATCCGCAGGTTAAGGAGCAAGCGGCGGCTTTAGGGGACCGGGTGAAGTTTTTGGGGCCGGTGTCCAACGCCGATCAGCCAGGGCTATATGCGGCGGCGACCGTGTTTGTGTTTCCGAGTTTGTATGAGGGGTTTGGCCTGCCGGTGATCGAGGCGATGGCGTGTGGGACGGCGGTGGTGTGCGCGAATACGTCCAGCCTGCCGGAGGCCGCAGGGGGCGCGGCGGTGTTGTTTGATCCGACGCGGGTGGACGATCTCGCGGCGGCGTTGGGGCGGGTATTGGAAGACGAAGGGGTGCGGGCGGCGATGCGGGAGAAAGGGGTGGTGCAGGCGCGGCAGTTTACGTGGGCACGGGTGGCGCTTAAAACTTTAGAAATCTATCGTGCTTTTTCGCACAAAACTTGACACGTGGTGTCCTTTTGCGTACAATAGCCCCCGCTAAACAGTTGATAGCCCTATCGAATTGATAGACCATTCCTCGATAGCTCAATCGGCAGAGCGAGCGGCTGTTAACCGCTAGGTTCCTGGTTCGAGTCCAGGTCGAGGAGCTAAATTGCTCCCTCAGCATCAAGAAGCCCCGCATATGTCGGGGCTTTTTGTATGGAAAGCCCCAGTCTTTTAGGTGGTGATATGAGACTCCCGAAATTGGGAAGGTTTTTTGGTCAAACTGTACAAATTCCTCATCTTTACGTCATTCTCATCCTCCACTATACTCAGAGTCACATCTTCCCAAACGCTCCCTAACCCCTCCTCACAGGTCTCCTCCTATGAAACATTTTCTCGACATCGAAAATCATTCCTCCGCAGAACTTCAAAACCTGCTGGATGTAGCTATCACCCTCAAAAAAGAACAGAAAGTAGGGGGCAATGCCCCCCTGTTGAAAGGCAAAGCCCTCGCCATGGTCTTTCAAAAACCCAGTTTGCGAACCCGTGTCTCCTTCGAGATGGGGATGCAACACCTGGGAGGACACGCTCTCTACCTATCCCCCGCGGAGATTGGGTTGGGCAAACGCGAATCCATCGCCGACGTGGCCCGCGTCCTCTCCGGGTATGTGGACGTGATTATGGCCCGGGTGTTTGAACACAATCACATCCTTCAACTTGCCGAGTGGGCTACTGTCCCGGTCATCAACGGCTTGAGCGATTACAGCCACCCCTGCCAGGCCCTGGCCGATGCCCTCACCATTCAGGAAGAATTCGGCACGCTAAAAGGGCTAAACGTCGTCTACGTGGGCGATGGCAACAATGTCGCCGTCTCGCTCATGCACATCGCCGCCAAACTAGGGGCGAACTTCACCATCGCGAACCCTGAGGGGTACGGGATGCCCGCGCACGCCATCACGCTCGGTCAGCAGTTCGCCGCGGAAAGTGGAAGCACCGTACGCCTTCTTACCGATCCCCACGAAGTCGTGAAAAACGCCGATGTCATTTACACCGATACCTGGACGAGCATGGGGCAGGAAGAAGAATCCGCCAAGCGCGAAAAAGTTTTCCCGCCCTATCAGGTGAACGCCGCCCTCGTAGGGGAAGCGAACCCGAACGTGATCGTACTTCACTGTCTCCCCGCCCACCGCGGCCAGGAGATCACGGATGAGGTGGCCGATGGCCCGCATTCGCGCTTGTTCCCGCAAGCAGAGAATCGGTTGCACGCGCAGAAGGCGATTTTGGTGAGGGTGTTGGGGGTGGCATAACCATGAAACGTCGCGCAAAAATTGTCGCTACCATCGGCCCGGCCAGTCGGGACAAGCATACCCTTCGCGCGCTTATCCAGGCCGGGGTGAACATCGCCCGTCTGAATTTTTCGCATGGCACGCAAGAGGTTCATGCAGAAACTATTCAGGATTTGCATTATCTGTGTGACCGCTTAGGGAACCCGGTGACCATCCTTCAGGATTTACAAGGCCCTAAGATTCGCACGGGTGAATTGGAAAATAAAAGTATTGAACTTGTCGCTGGCAATCGCATCACGCTGACGACCGAAAAAATTATGGGGAATGAACACATGATTTCGGTGGATTTGCCAGACCTACCCTTTTTTGTGCGTCCGGGGAGCCGGATTCTGCTCGCCGATGGGCAGATGGAATTGGTGGTCCGCGCATGCCAGGGGGATAAAGTTGAAACTGACATCGTTCTGGGGGGGCATTTAACCGCGCATAAAGGGGTCAATTTGCCGGGGGTGCGTTTGGATATTCCTGGTTTTACAGAAAAAGACGAACTTGATTTGGCGTTTGGGCTGGAACAAGGCGTGGATATGGTGGCGATTTCGTTCGTGCGAACGGCACAAGATGTCGCGCGGGTGCGGCAGGCGATGGCCCGTCTGAACCCCGACCGGGTCGATACGCCCATTATTGCCAAGCTCGAACGGCCCGAAGCGTTGGAAAATCTCGATGCGATCATTCACGCCGCCGATGGAGTCATGGTCGCCCGCGGGGACTTGGGCGTGGAAATGTCGCCCCAACAGGTGCCTATTGCCCAAAAACGGATCATTGAGGCGGCCAACCGCCAAGGGAAAGTGGTGATTACCGCGACCCAAATGCTGGAATCGATGATGGACTCGCCGCGCCCGACCCGGGCCGAGGCCTCAGATGTGGCGAATGCCATTTTCGACGGAACCGACGCGGTGATGCTTTCCGGGGAAACTGCCGCCGGACGGTATCCGGTGGAAACGGTGCAGATGATGGATGCGATTGTCCATGAGGCGGAGGCGCATCTGTTGGAGTGGGGGCATTGGCGGAATCAGCCAGCTTCTGAGGAAATTGATAATGATTCGCTCTACCTTTGCCGTGCCGCCGCCGAGTTGGCTCATGATCGGCATGTGGCCGCGGTCGCGGTTTTTACCAATACTGGTAAGACAGCTTTGCTGATGTCCAAAACTCGGCCTGGGGTGCCAATCCTGGCTTTTACCTCAAAAGAGCGCACGTACCGGCGGATGGGGATGTTTTGGGGGGTGATTCCCCATTTGGTGCCTCTGGCGGATACGATGGAAGCGATGTTGGCACATGTGGAATCGGCGCTTTTGTCTGAATCTCCTGTCCAGCGTGGTCAGCAAGTGGTGTTGATTTGTGGGTTTCCCGTAAATGAGGTTCGCCCGTCGAATACGGTGATGTTGCATACGGTGGGGCAGAGGTCGTAGGCGGAAATGGAGCATCAAAAAGAGACGCGGATTCTTAGTTGGAGTTTTTTCTTTTTTGTCGTCTTAACTCTGCTTGTTACTTGGCCTTTGGTTTTGCATTTTACAGAGCGAGTTCCGGGATATTACAAGGCGGATAATTACGAATATTTGTGGAAGATGTGGTGGTTTAAGCACACCCTGATCGAGACCCAGCAAAACCCGCTCTTTGCCCCACACATTTTTTATCCACAGGGGTTTTCGCTGGCTCATGCCGAACTCACACCATTGCATACTATTCTTGGTTTGCCGCTGATCTGGGCCTGGGGGGAAATCCCTACTTACAATTTTTTTGCGCTCCTTTCTTATCTCATTTCGGGCTGGGTAACTTTTTTGTTGGTATATCGCCTCACGACGAATGTTTGGGCTGGGGTGTTTGCGGGGGTTTTGTTTGCCCTTTCGCCTTATCATCATGTGCGGTATGGCGGAATTTTGCCCTTGATGGCAATTCAAGGGATTCCAATCTTCTTTTATGGGCTAGAAAACTGGGCACAAACATTTACCATCCGTTGGGCAGCAATCACTGCTTTAGGGTTTATCGTTGCGGCATGGGCCTCGCCCTATTATGCGGCGGGGTTGGCTCTCCTAGCGCCTGTATATGTACTTGCACGTATTAGGATTTCCCTGGCATTCTTTCGAAGCAAACAAACGTGGACCTCCCTCGGCTTAATGCTGGCGCTTGTAATCATTTTTGTTGTGCCTGTTGCTTGGCCTTATCTGCAACTGGGAAAACAAATTGACCTCGAAATTCCATTAGATGAGGTGGATTTTTGGTCCGCAAGCCTGACGGATTACCTGGTTCCTACAGGTGTCCACCCGTTATGGGGCACATTTGTGCGGGAACGCTTGCTTTCTGTCCCAGTGGAGTTTGAGCAAATATCGTTGGAATTTGTCTTGGGTGTGGGGTATCTTGCCCTTTTATTTGCCTTCTATGGTTGGAAGTTTGGCCGCCACCCCGCTATCAAAGGAATGCTTTGGTTTACCCTGGTAGCGACCTTGTTTAGTTTTGGCCCTCGCCTTCATCTTGGACGCCATCCCATTGTCATTCCCGCGTCCGAAAATCTCGTAAATCAATTCCATGCCCTCATGAATTTTATTGGGGGGCATTTGTTTGGCAGGGAAACGTATACTTTATTAGAAACGACGGGGATTACCATTCCGCTTCCTGCCCTATTAATCCGTTGGATGATTCCTTTCTTTTCGGGTATGCGCGCCTGGAATCGGTTTGCTGTTTTTGTCTCTTTTGGGATCTCCGTGTTGGCGGGAATAGGTTTTGCCAGATACATTGAACGAGAATTAAAACCCCAATCTAAGAGCCTTTCCTATCAGCGCATAATGATCCTTATTTTTATAGGCCTGGCAATTTTCGAACTCTGGCCTGCTCGAATTCCTTTACAACCCGTCGAATCGCGTCCGGTGGATGAATGGCTAGCTACTCAACTAGGGCAATTTAACCTGATGGAACTTCCCCTAAACAGCGCACTTAGTGCGCCACAAATGCAATATACACGCTATCACGGAAAAAATATTGCCTATGGCTACGGAACCTATTTTCCTATCTGGTACCGCCAACAATACCCTGAGTTAGGAAATTGTCCTTCCTCCGCGTGTTTAACTCGTTTACAAAGTTGGCAAGTGAAATATATTCTGCTCAATCGGGATGCACTCGAACCAACGTCCACACTAGAATTCCAATTAGATAGTTCAGGGGCGTTGACACGGATCGCGGAATTTGAGGCCATTGTGGTTTACCAGTTGCTTCCTTGACTCCGGGGCACTACTCGCTAACCACACCCCCACCCCAATCAACCCCCCACCCACAAAAAACAACCCGCTCAACCGCTCCCCCAACAAGAGCGCACTCAACGCCACCCCCACCACCGGCTGAGCAAAAAACGTCAACGAAGCCACCCCTGCTTCCAACTCCGCAAACGCCCGCGTCCACAACGCCGTCGCCACCGCCGTTGAAACCACCCCCAAATACAGCACCCCCGCCACGATGCCAGGGGTCACAACCCCAATCGTCGCCGTCTGCAACTCCCACCCCATCGCTGGAAGCGTCACAGGCAAACCGCCCAAAATTGCCACAAACGCCACAGACCAAACCGGCAATTCCTGCGTGACTTTCCGCAACAGAACAGAGTACAACGCCCACGTTAACCCCGCCCCGGCGAGCGCCACATTCCCCCAAAACAAATCCGGGGTCAAACTAGCGGAGCGGATATCGATCACGGCAACCACCCCCAGCGTGGAAAGGATCAGCGCCCCAACCCGGCGGGGGGTAATTTTCTCGTGCAACAACCACGCCGCGAATACCAACACAAACGCCGGGGTCGTAGAAGTCAACAACGCCCCATTTGCCGCCGTCGAAAGGCGCGTTCCTACAAACTGCAAACCCAACGAAACCCCATATCCCACCAACCCCGCACTGGCAACTTGCCCAAACTGTTGGCGGGTAAAACGAACCCCACCTTGTTGCCTCGCCATCCCCCATGCCGCCAAAACTCCCAAACACAAGCGCGCCGTCAACAACGTGAAAGGGGGAATAACCTCCAGCACCACATCACTGACCACATACATGCCCCCCCAAATCGCCGCCGCACCCAATCCATATAAAATACCGAGATAAGATTTTTGCATAAGCGGGCAATTATAGCCCGAAAAAATCCCCCATAATTTGTAACTGCTCAAACTTTATAAAATAGTTCCCGTATCTTCTCTTCCCCGAAAAACTAACCTTGACTTCGGGATAAGGTTTCGCTCGCTTAAAGTGCGTCATTTCGAAGAGGCTTTGCGACAAGAAATCCCTGTTACGGGCATAAATTGATGTTCGTAACAGGGATTCTTTCCTTTGGTCGGAATGACAGCTCTTTACCCCAAATTGATGTAAAAACGTAACTATTTTATTCCCAATAGATTCGTCAAAACAGCCACCATGCCCAGCGATGGTTTTAAGGCAAGTCCACTTAATTTGCGTTCGGCCTTTTCGCGTGCCCGGACCTCAGCCGCCATCCGTTTCAAAAAGATAGGACACTGGGTATAGCCAAACAAACAAAACATCTGTTGATGATCCAAAGGCATGGTACGTGGATGCCCATTGCAGTGGCAAAAATTGTCTTCCGAAGCAAAATTTGTCAGGGTTTCGGGATCATTTTTAAGCCCGAGAAAAGGACATGTTGGGGCTGGCGCACTGCGAATCAACATTTTGAAGCGGGTCGAGGTATTCGATTGTGGCGGAGGGAGAATACCCTGTTGCGTGTTTGTGCTGGCACTGTGTTTCATTAGAGGCTCCATCTAGATCAAAACGGCGTACTCACTATTAAGCAGGAAGTTCTGAAAAAAGGATAGAAGGGGGGATGTACATCCCCCCTTCT
>JABWBV010000721.1 GCA_013359445.1 Anaerolineales bacterium
GAACCTGAACATTGAAGGGATTGGGGGATAGCCATTCCCCAATGCTTTGGCATTTTAATATTCCTATTGGAAAAAGGGACATTTGTCCCTTTCTTCCTCTGAGATTGTGTTTTTATAATGACAAAACGGTTTTCCCGGAATCCTGTGAAAGAAACCGAAATATTGAAGGGGTGAAGGGGGGGCATGAATTCAAGCGGTTTATAACTTAGATAAAAATGAAGGTTCAACCTATCCGGATTGCCGTGTGTTAGAATATGGTATTAAATAATTGAGCACATCATGACCCGGACGTGGGTGGGAAAGCTCCCACCTTTTTTTGAGAAAATATGACTTTTTATCCGCACAATTCCGGTATTCATTCATTCGCATTTCCCCCTAGTGGGGTGCTTAATAGGCCTTTTTTTGCAAAGGTGAGTGTTCTTTACGGGCAGAAACATAGTGTACCGCTCACCCATTTTGCCAATACGTCCCCATAATTTGCTATCCTGGTGTATTGGGCGTCTATCGTTTGGTGGATACAATTCCCCTGGCTTTTCCCTCCGTGTGCTTAAGTGTATTCGCGCCTTTCTGTTTTGATTTTCCTCGGCCATTTCCCAACTAGCCCTGGAAAGTAGTGCGGCAACCGCTTTCTTGTTTTCCAGTGCGTATCCCCCGGAGCAGGGTTTCAACGGCGGGTGCACTCAATATCCCATCGATTGTCGTGATTTCGACCTTTTCATGTCGAAAGGGCGGAGCGATCCTGTATGCTTTTGGAGTGCCACTTTGGATAACTTGACGTTTGAAGAACGCCCTGGGTACCATAATTTGTGCAAAGTCTTGGCGGGAGGTCCTTTGCATTGGGAGGCTCCTGGTCAGGAGCGGGGGTGGCTCGCAACTGCCGAACGACAAGGGGTGGCGCCCTTGCTGTATTGGCATTTCCACCACGGGACGTGGCCCGGCTCCCTTTCTGCACAAGGGCGGGAAGGTTTGACCAGGCTTTATTACAACTCCCTGGCGCAAAATTCCCTGCTCATGGCCGAGTTAAATCACCTCCTGGACTTGTTTGCCCAGGCGGATATTCCCGTGATGGTCCTAAAAGGGGGCGCGCTGGCCGATGGATACTATGATGATATTGGCCTGCGCCCAATGGGGGACCTGGATTTGTTGATCCCGGAAGCAAAAATGGAACCGGCCTGCACCCTGATCCGGGCGTTAGGTTACCAGCCTGCCCATGAAGAAATTGCGCCCGGCATTCTGCGGCAGGTGGCCCATCACATTTCCTGGCGTGGGGGGCCGGGGGGGCGGTTAGGCGTGGAATTGCACTGGCATTTGATTGCCGGTCCAGCCGATGACCGGACGGTCTCTGTGGATTGGTTTTGGAAGCAGATCGATGCAGTGCCCGGACGAACTGCCGTGTTGCATGGAAAACCCATTCCCCAATTACATCCCACCGCCCATTTGTTATACCTGGCCGCGCATTTATCCTTGCGGCATGGCGGCAACCGCGAACGCCTGGTCTGGTTTTATGATGCGGACCGGTTGATCCGATCCGGACGGGTTGATTGGCCCGCATTTGAACGGCAGGCCCATGCCCTGCGGTGGGGGGCGGTGGCACGGTTTTTGTTGGAAGGGGCGGGCGTCTATTTTGCCACCCCGCTCCCCCCGGGCGTGCTGGAACGGTTGGCGCAGGGCCTGGTGTGGCAGAGGTTTTTAGGCGAGCGTCAAGCCAAAATTGGACATCTGACCCGAACGGTGCTTACCTGGCAGGGGTTAAGACATCTTCCCTGGCCGTTACGGCTTCGGTGGCTGGTGGCGCTGGTATTTCCCAGTCGGGACTATCTCTTTTGGCGTTATCACCCCCAACCGGCCTGGACCTGGCCGCTGTATTATGGGTACCGGTGGTGGGATATTGCCCACGATTGGGCAGAGATCGTTTTTTCAGTTACCCCAACGAGGCTCAGCCCTACGAGGCTCGGCCCTACAGGGGGGCGGCACGGGGTGGAACAAAAAAATGGTTAAAGAGGACAGACGGGTTCTCGGTTGGCTGGGGGTGTTGGGCCTCCTGGGGGGGATGGTGGGCCTGGGACCGCAGATTCAACAAGCCGGGTGGACGAACCGAATGGCTCTGATGGCAATGGCCGTGTGTACGGGCGAACGCCCCCTGGCGGAATTGGCGACTGCCCCCGCATTTTTCCGGGCGGGGGCGGCGCGGTGTGGGGGGGATGACGAACAGGCGCATGATTTTTATCTGGAAACGGTGGGGCCGAATACCCGGGTGGATATTCTGCAGGCGGTAATGCCCGCCGATGTTGCCCTCGCCCGGCGGGTGGTGGATGAACATCCTGAGCAAGCTGAGGCTTATTTCTGGTTGGGGGAAGCTCTGTTGGGTGGGGTGTCCGTTTGGGAAGTTCCGCCTCAAGATTTAGGGAAACAGCCCGATTTATTTGACATCATCGCGGCGTATGAAGGGGGGCTGGCGCTTGACTCCACAAATGGGGAGGAGTGGGATAACCTGGGCCGGTTGTATGAGGCCGCAGGCCAGTCTGAAAAAGCGGTTCATGCGTTTGACCAGGCCTGTCATTTTGGCGATGACGGACGAAACGGGTGTTTGAGTGCGGGTCGGATCTACATGCAATTGGACTTGTATGAGCAAGCCTTGGCCCGGTACCAGGACAGCCTGCGGCAGAGACCTGGCTTTCCCGCTTCCCTGCTTGGGATCGCGAACGCCTTCTTGGCATTAGAGCGTGTGGCAGAGGCGCTTCCTTATTTACAAACGCTGGCGGATCAGGGGGACGCGGAGGCTCAGACGTTGTTGGAGACCTTAATAAATGCCCCGTGAGACCGTTTGGGTCATTCCGCTCGAAGCGGTAAAACTCAAAAAAAGGGGATAATAAGGTTGTAATAAGGATGTAATGAGCAAGTAATAAGGATGGTAAAAGGGACATCGT
>JABWBV010000722.1 GCA_013359445.1 Anaerolineales bacterium
ATTTGCGCTGGGCGATGGTGCAGGCCGCCCGCCATGCCCGCACTTGCCATCCCAAATGGAAACGCGAGGTTGAGCGACTAGAACCGCGTTTGGGCCGCAACAAAGCGACGGTCGCAATTGCCCGCAAATTGTTGGTCGTCGTCTGGCACGTCTTGACCAAAGCCGCGGCCGACCGCTTTGCCGAGCCCCAAAAGGTTGCCAATTCGTTCTTTGCCCTGGCGCATCGCCTCCGCGCCCGCAACTTGCCCGATGGCTTGAGTGCCCTCGCCTTCACCCGCCAGCAGTTGGACTGGTTGGGTATTGGGCAAGCCCTGACCCACATCCCCTGGGGCAGCAAGACCTTCAAGCTACCACCGAGTTCCCTGAAGTAGCGGGCTGACGGGTTTGGGACACAACTGCATCTTTTCGCCAACCTGTCGAAAAGACAGGGTAGTTCGGCGCGCGCCTTTTCCTATTTGGTTGTCAAAGTGCGATATACTCCTGAAATCCCCCCCGAAAGGCGAGCGGCTCGGAGTTTTTCCGGCGGCTCGTTTTTCATTGCAGGGGGTTCATAATACTTTCCATAGTCCTAAGACTTCGTATTTACAGATATGAGACTCCCATAAGTTTAATTCAGGACGGAATTGCTGAATTACGGTGATAACCTGGATAAAAAAAAGTGCTGTCTCATAATCTAGAAAGAGGCCGTGCTCATTGAGTAAGGGCTTGAAGTAATGTTCCACCAATTGCAAGACGGGAAAGAGCGTTCTCCATACCGAATCTTCGGGCGTATCGATTTGTATGTAGTCAAAATTAAGCCCTCCAGCCAATAGTGAATAACTATAGGCACAACCCACATCGAAACCAAGAAAGGTTGCCGTTTGGATAGCGGGCGGCTTGTTATTTTCCGTGATCTCGATGATTTCATATTCTTGAGGAGGATTTAAATTTTGATAAGCGCGCACCAATTCCCGGCAGAATTCCAAATCTTGCAGGACTCGCATCTCATCACTTTTTGATAAAAACTCAAAAAATTTTTCGTCAAGGTTATCGTGATAATTTAAAGGTGAACGCTCTACACCACGATAATTCCTGGTATCAAATCTTGTCGTGTATTTTGTTCCGAGTAATTTCAACTTCATCTCTTTCATCTCACGCTCTTTAAAGTGTTAGGGAAGAACATAGCCGTCAGGCACTCTGATATGAGTTCGAGCACCATTTGGAGAAAAGTGTAAATGTGCGCCATTCCAAATCGGATTGGAGTGACCAGGAGGATCAAGTATTACGTCGACCCCATATTGTTTGGACATTGTAACCAAAAAATCGGCTTGATCAGTCGTGAGAACCATATCTTCGTTGTCTCGCATCAATTTCTCTAATTGCTGTGTCCATGCCACAAATGTATTCGCATTTGTTACCTTCCCCAATTGCATTCCCACTCCTAAAGCCTGCAATTGCTGATAGGCTTTAACTTCGCTTCGCAATTTCAAGAAGCTAGGAAGCGCTATAAGACTGGCCTCTCCGACCCCCCCAACCCCTCCCAATAAAAACTGAATAAGCCCTTCCCCAGTCGTGGACATTTTGTAGAAATTGTACTGACTATATAGGTTGTCAACATCTAAGGACCATAAGTTTCCGTAAGCTCCATTTTCAGCAATACCTTGCTCAACGCTAGCAAGAAATTCATCTTCGGCTGGATCATATCCAGGGTGATCAAATAATTCAGTTCCATCGAAAGTAGCTAACTCACTGCCTCCTGCCAGTCCGTACTGCGCTTTAAGGCGCATGACATACAGATCGGCTAAGGGAGACCACTCCCCCGCGCTATCATAGTCATGGGTATATCCACATTGCTTTGGAGGACAGGCTTCATGCCCAGATGGATCGACATACCTTGACGGGTTGTTTAATCCGTAACTGAAACGATCATAAGCTTGAGGATTATACGCATCAGGCACTATGCTATCCGCCTGCGCGAATCTGCCCAAAGCCGGGTCGTACCAGCGGGCGACGTAGTACATCAGGCCGAAGTCGGCGGTGTGGGAGTATTGGCCGGTGAAGGTGTAGTCGGTGGGGAGGGTGCCGCTTGTCCACCGCACTTCCCCCCAGGGTTTGTAGGTCTGTTTGGCCGTTTCACCTGTGTCTGCACGATAAGTGGTTGAAGTGCTTCCGAGGTGATCTCCGATGATGTAGGTGAGACTGGTATTTCCAGTGCCAGTCCCAATCCGCATCGCAAGGCGCTGACCGTGTGCATAGTAATACTTGACCATCGTGCTGGTTGAACCTGTCCACTCAAAATGCGAACCAACAAAAGCGGTTGTGGTGGTTCCAAGGGTGCTCTGGACACGGTTGCCATCCCCATCATAGACGAAATGTGCTATTTGCGCGCCATCGCGATTGACATCGGTGATGCGGTTTTCGGCATTGTACGTGAAGAGGTAGGCGTTGCCATTCACCACGCGGCTTGTCATGTTGCCGTTTTGGTCATAGCCCAGAGCCATGGCAGAGCCGGTCGCAAAACGCAGCGCACCATTGTTTGCCATGGTTTGGTTTGCGGCGACAACATTCAGGCCGTCAAACGCTGCACTACCCGCCCCTTTGTCATAAACCATCGCCCCATCTTCCGCCTGAATGGTTTGTTCGACAACCCCACCATTACGGATTTGTACGTAATCCACATAGAGATTACGGTCTTCAGGTGGGGCATAACAATCGTTATTGAAGATCACTTCGATTACATCGCTCCCGCTCAGGATCATAGTGTAGTCATAATTGGCATAGGTATTCGTGACAGGCCACTGGGTTTTATAGGTGCCATTGACGTAAAGCTGCATTATCGGATAGGCCCCCTGACAGATGGTGCCTCGGGCACTGATTCGGATAGTTTTGCTGGATCCTCCACTGCCATTTACGCGTCGGACGGCATGAACCTGTGTGCCGCTATAAGG
>JABWBV010000723.1 GCA_013359445.1 Anaerolineales bacterium
CATCGAAAAAGTCCGCCGCTTGACCAAAGAAGTTGCCGAACCGCTGGGCTGTTCGATGGCCCAACTGGCCCTGGCCTGGTGCCTCAAAAACCCCCACGTGAGCACCGTCATCACAGGCGCGTCCAAAGCCGGACAAGTTCACGAAAACATGAAAGCGCTTGATGTTGCCGGACAACTTACCGAAGATGTCATGACGAAAATCGAAGAAATTTTGGGGAACCGACCTGAAGCGGAAGAGGATTTTCGATAAATCCTCTTCCTTTTTAAGGGGCTACCGGGATTAACACGATAGCCCCCCTAATTTTTGAAAGTGGAGGGAATGTATGTCCCCTCCACTTTCAAAAACAGAACGTTTTCCCGCCAGAAATGGGAGCGCCATTTTTAATAATTTTCTACCAAAAATCTTTCTTTTTAATGACATAAAAAAAGTTTTTGGTACAATCTCGCCCGTTTGAACACAAACTCAGTTCACCGTAACGGAAGTTTTTCCCAGGTTTGCACACGCAACAAATATTAAAAGACTTTCTTTACAGACCACCTGGGTTCATCTCAATCTATTGAGGTAGCAAATTTCCCAGGGTTGCCTTCAGGATATTTTCAGACTTCCCATCGCAAACTTCGGAAATTTCCCTCAGTTTTTTGAGATGATCCCCAAACCACCAAAAATTTTTAGGAGCAAAACCCATGTCGATTCGAAATGCAGAAACTACCTGGACCGGTACTTTACGCGAAGGGAAAGGAAACATGACCGTCGGAAGTGGCGCGTTTGATGTCCCCTTTTCCTTTGGCACCCGCTTCGCCGACGAACCCGGCACCAACCCTGAAGAACTCGTCGGTGCGGCCCACGCCGGCTGTTTTTCCATGTTCCTCGCCGCCCAACTCACCGCGGCGGGCTTCCCTCCCACCCGCATCCACACCACAGCAGATGTCCACTTTGGCCGCGACGACATTGGCCCGGTCATTGAAAAAATTGTCCTAAATACGGAAGCCGAAGTGCTGGACATTGACCAGGACAAGTTCGACGAACTTGTCGCCGTTTCCAAAGAAAAATGCCCCATCTCCCGCGCCCTGGCCGCCATCAAAGAATTTGAAGTCAACGCCAGTCTGGTTGGATAAGCGCACCATGCCTGCTCAGGCTTAAAGAGAAAACTCTCCAAAAAAAAGGATGGGCGGGGATGGACTTCCCCACCCATCTCTTTTTTTTGGAACTTTCTTCTATAGACTAAACGGTTACGAGTGGTAAACCAGTGCAACTAAAATATTCAATATCGCTGATCCCATGCCTTGTACAGGATCAGTGGATGAACTTTCAGGCACTTTAATTCGGACTCAACTGATAATTTGGCGCTTCTTTCGTGATGATCACATCGTGCGGGTGGCTTTCCACCAGCCCGGCGTTCGTAATCCGCATGAGGCGGGTGCGGGTTCGAAGCTCTTGCAGGGTCCCCGCCCCGGCATATCCCATCCCCGACCGCAGACCGCCCACCAATTGGTAAACGTAATCTCCCAGGCGCCCTTTAAACGGCACACGCCCTTCAATCCCTTCCGGCACAGTTTTGCCACTGCCATTAACCGACTGCCCAGTGCCGTAACGGTCTTTCCCGTAGCCTTTCATAGCCCCCAAACTACCCATCCCCCGGTATTCTTTGAACCGGCGACCTTCGTAAATAACCACTTCGCCCGGCGATTCCTCTAATCCGGCTAATAGACTGCCTAGCATGACCATGTGGGCGCCGGTCGCAATCGCTTTGACGATATCCCCACTGTATTTGATCCCCCCATCCGCGATGATGGGGATGCCGATCTCATCTGCCGCTTTGGCGCATTCGTAGATGGCGGTCAATTGGGGCATCCCCGCCCCGGCGACCACGCGGGTGGTGCAAATCGATCCGGCGCCCACCCCGACTTTGACCGCGTTGGCCCCCGCCCGCGCGAGGTCCTCCACCCCCTCGCGGGTGACCACGTTGCCCGCCACGATGGGGAGTTCCGGCCACCCCGCGCGGATCCGTTCAATCGCGTTGATCACCCCCTTCGTGTGGCCGTGGGCAGTGTCAATGACCACCACGTCCACTTCTTCCCGCACCAGACATTCCACCCGCTTTTCCAGGTCGGCCCCCACACCCACCGCGGCGGCGACGAGCAGACGCCCGTGCAGGTCTTTGGTAGCGTGGGGATAGTCTCGCTCTTTTTGGATGTCTTTGACGGTGATCAGGCCTTTGAGTTTGCCATCGCCGTTGACGAGGGGGAGTTTTTCGATGCGGTGCTTTTGCAGGAGGCGTTTGGCTTGTTCGAGGGTGATGCCCACTTGCGCGGTGATGAGGGGTTTGGCGGTCATAAATTCGCTGACCGGGCGGGCGTAGTCTTCGGGTTCGACAAAGCGCACGTCCCGGTTGGTGAGAATGCCGAGGAGAAACCCGTTTTCGTCGGTGATGGGCACGCCGCTGATGTGGTAGGTGGACATGATGTGCTCTGCGTCGCCGAGGGTGGCGTCGATGGGGAGGGTGATGGGGTCTACAATCATGCCAGATTGCGAGCGTTTGACTTTATCGACCTCATTCGCTTGTTCTTCGGGGGACATGTTTCGGTGAATGACGGCGAGGCCCCCCTCGCGGGCGAGGGCAATCGCGAGCCGGGCCTCGCTGACGGTGTCCATGGCGGCGGCGAGGATCGGGACGTTGAGTTTGATCGAGGGGGTGAGGTGTACGGCGACATCCACATCGTTGGGGAGAACTTCGCTGTAGCCAGGGACCACGAGCAGGTCGTCAAAGGTGAGGGCGAGGTTCGATTGGAAGAGTTCTTCGTTCATAATTGGCTCCTTTTAAGAAACTCCCGGCACTGGAGCCGGGAGTCATCGGGATTGAGGGGGGTTCAAAGAAGTGCAGGGTCTGCACAAGTTGGCATTTTGGGAAAAAGAAAAATAGGG
>JABWBV010000724.1 GCA_013359445.1 Anaerolineales bacterium
TGTAGCCTGGTTAATGCGCGATTCTAATTCGCTCTCTAACTGCACCTTATTAATGGTCAGCAACCGTTTCTCTGTCGCCACCAAACAACCCATCAAAACGACCTGCACCCCACTCCCAATCCATGGCCCCACAAAACCGGGCGGAAAAGCACTCCCTACAAACATCACCACCCCGCCCACAAATACCCACGGCCACCCAATTTTCCGCCAGAGCAACACCCCCAAAATACACAGCACCAACGTCGTCAAGATTGGCGCAAAGGGCAAATACCCCCCCTCGTGTACATACCGCAACACCCCCGCCGACGACTCGACCATCAAATCATCTTTAAATTGCCACTCCAACGCACCCCCAAACCCGATCAGACTCAACGTGGCCAACCAAATAATGCCTTGAAAAACTTTTTTTTGCGTCCACGGCACTTCGGCTCGAGCCACAATACTCATCCCGGAAATCATTAACAGAGGCGTTAACCCTGCAAACGCCAAATAGCGCCCCAGATTCAACCGTCTCAACAAATCCCCCTCTCCCAGCCAATTTCCCAATATCAGCACCAACCCATCATATATCAACCCAAAAAGCACCCCCTGCAAAACCAACACCCCAACCTGGCGCTCCTCCAAATTTTTTCGAAAGCGCCAAAGATAAAAATACATCCCTAACAAAATTAACGTCATGAGCAGATAGAAAATAGTAGCCATTGATTTTTTTAGCGATGGGAAATTTCAACCAGCAGGAAATACGTCATACACTATAAACGTTCTTTCCAACCGAATTTATAACGGCTTGAATATTTTACCAGCATGAAAACTCGAAAATCGAATCGAGAATGATAGAATCCCATACCAATCCGTTACAACCCCTCCCCAATATGGTCCGCAATATTATCCTCTTCCTCGTTCACCTCTTCTTCAAGCTCACCGCCCGCATCACCATCACCGGCGACACCGCCCATAAAGATGGCAACTACGTGGTCGTTGCAAACCACCTCGGCTTCATCGACATCGCTCTGCTCTATCACTTTGCCCAGCGCCCAGACATGATCGTCATCGTCGCCGACAAACACACCCGCTCTCCCCTCAAACGCTGGATCGGCGATCAAGTCGGCTTACGCTGGATCAACCGGGAAAACCCTGACGTGCGCCTGCTCAAACAAGTCTACACCGACCTCAAAAAAGGGGGCCTGCTCGTCATTGCCCCGGAGGGCACCCGCTCCCCAACCCAGGCGCTCATTCCAGGCAAACCCGGGGCCGCCTACCTGGCCGCGCGGGCCGGAGTCCCCATCCTCCCCACCGCCATGCACGGCACCGAAGACAAAGTCGTCTCCAACCGGCTCAAACACTTCCAAAAACTCGACCTCTTCGTCCACATCGGCACCCCGTTCACCCTCCCCCCGCTCCCCAAACAAAACCGCGACGCCGCCCTCCAAGCCCACACCGACGAAATTATGTGCCAAATCGCCGCCCTCCTCCCCGCCTCCTATCGCGGCCACTACGCACAATATCCCCGCACGTTGGCACTTCTAAACAAAGAACCTAAACCATAGCGCCCAAAACGTAAGCTCCACCCCCGCCCTCACGTCTAACTATTTTCCATCATACGCATCCCGCAACACACATCACGCAACACCCGCCAACCCCATGCTCTCCCTTCGCCTCCTCGGCCCTCCGCAACACCTCCTGCACCAACATCCCTTACCGATAGCCCGGCGCAAAAGCCGCGCCCTCCTCTACTACCTCGCCACCCACCTGGACCCTCACCCGCGCGACCACCTCCTTGCCCTCCTCTGGCCTGAACTCGACCGCCCCTCCGCCCAACAAACCCTTCGCACCACCCTCTACGGCCTCCGCAAAGCCCTCCCCGACCACCTGCTCATCACCGACACCACCCTGGCCCTCGCCCCCACCACCGAAGTCGATACCCGCACCTTCCTCACCCACACCGAAGCCCCGCTCACTCAATACCCAACCCCCCAACTCGCCATCGCCGCCCTCACCCAAGCCCTCACCCTCTACCGGGGCGAATTTCTCGAAGGCTTCTCCCTCCCCGACAGCGCCGCGTACGACGACTGGCAACGGACCCAGGCCGAACAGTTTCGTCGCCTCGTCATTCGCGGCTACACCACCCTCAGCCAACTCCACGAAACCCAACACGCCTACCGCCCCGCCCTCGAAGCCCTCGCCCGCGCCCTCGCCTTCGATCCCCTCCAAGAAGACCTCCAACGCGCCGCCCTCCGCCTCCATTACCTCGCCGGAGACCGTGCAGGCGCCATTCGCCGCTACGACACCCTCCGCAAACTCCTCGACGAAGAGATGGGCGTCCCCCCCATGCGCGAAACCCGCACCCTCTACGATGCCATCGTCAACGACGACCTCCCAACCCCAGAAACAAAACTCCCCACTACCCTGCTTCAACCAACCGCCCCACGAAGCAACCTCCTTCCCCCCCCCCCACAGGCCGCCGCCCCCACCCAATCCCAACTCCCCTTCACCGGACGCCACACCGAACTCCAAACCCTCCGCACCGCCGCGGCCCAACACCGCCTCCTCCTCCTCGAAGGCGAACCCGGCATCGGCAAAACCCGCCTGGCCGAAGAATTCGCCCAAACCTCCCAAGCCCTGATCTTAACCGGCACCGCCCGCGAACTCGAACAAGCCCTCCCCTACCAACCCCTCATCGAAGCCCTACGCGGCCTGCTCCATCACCCCGCGTGGCCCAGCATCCACCCCCGTCTCAACCTCTCCCCCGTCTGGCTCGAAGAAACCGCCCGCCTGCTCCCGGAACTCCTCCCCCAGCCCAACACCCCCCTGCCCCTCCACCCCGGCTTGCCCGGCCTCCCCAACGTTTCCGCCGAATCCCGCCTATGGGAAGGCCTCGCCCGCTTCCTCCTCGCCCTGGCCCAACATCACCCCCTCATCCTT
>JABWBV010000725.1 GCA_013359445.1 Anaerolineales bacterium
GATCCGGCGGATGATCATGTCGTGGACTGTGCGATGAACGGTGGCGCGCCGATTGTGACGTACAACACCAAAGATTTTCGAAACGCGACCTTGATTTTAGATGTACCCGTGATGACCCCATTGGAGTTCGTTCACTGGTTGACGGAGGTAACATGAGCCGATTAACTGTACGATTGCCCGATACGTTGCACCAACAGATCGAAATGCGTGCGGAGGAGGAAGGTGTGTCTATGAACCAATATATCGTGTTTGCTTTGACCCGGCAGGTGGGGCAGGACTACAACGTCCAACACCAGCCGGAACATATCGTGGCCGAACAGCGGGCGCATTACCGGACGTTGTTGGATAGCCTCGGGCGCGCCTCATTCTCGGAGATTCAGCAAGTGCTGAACGAACGGGAGCAGGTGGAGCCGGAATTGGGGCTGACACCAGAGGTGGTGGACAAGCTCCGAGAGCGGATCGCCGCCAAAAGTAAAAAATAATCACGTGGCGGGTCAATGACCCGCCACGAACTTTAAGCGTAACTGTTCAGTCTAGAGAGGAAAGTTCCGAAAATTTCTGAACGGGTACCTTTAATCAACAGGAATATTTTATGAACTTGTCTTTTTCCTCGGAAATTTTACTTTCCGCGCTTTTTATTTTTGGCTTGCGGGTGACTGATCAAAGCCTGGATACGCTTCGGGTTTTGTTTATCATGCGGGGGCGGAAGGGGGTGGCGTGGGTGTTGGGCTTTTTTCAGGCGCTGGTGTTTGTGACGGCGATCAGTACGGTGTTGAGCAATATTGACAATCCGGCGAACCTGATTGGGTACGCGGCGGGGTTTGCGACCGGGGGCGTGGTCGGGATGTGGATCGAGGAGAAATTGGCGGTGGGGTATTCGCACATTCGGATTATCAGTTCTCGGTTGGGGGCGGCGATTACCGAAAAATTGCGGGGCGAGGGATTTGCCGTGACCGAAATGTCCGCGCGGGGCAAGGATGGGATGGTGACGTTGATCAATTGCAGTGTTCTCCGCAAACATACGCACCGGGTGGAGAAGTTGGTGCATGAGGTGGATGAATCAGCATTTATCACGACTGAGGATGTACGGCCATTAGCGAGAGGATTTTGGCGAGCATAAGGCAGTTAAACAACAAAAAAGCCGTGAACAGTGTTCACGGCTTTTTTGTTGTTTGAGTGGGTTACTTGATCTCGATTTGATATGCGGCTTTTTGGCGGGTGAATTGGGTGGTGCCGCTGACAACGAGGATGACTTCGTCTACATCGCCGCCGAGGGAGAGGGAGATTTGGGCGGTGTTATCGGGGGAGAGGGAGAGGTATTGGACTTCGGTGCCCGCGATGCCGGTGGTGATCAGGGCGAGGCGATAGGTTTGGGGGAGAAGATTTTGGATACGGACGAACCCCGCGGGGTCCCAGCCGCCGTTGTCGGTCTCAAAGTCGGTGAAATATCCGATTTCGGGGATTTCCACATCATCGAGCAGGAAGCCGTCGCCGTTGACCGCGGCGTCGGTGATGTATTCAAAGCGCAAATAGACTTGCTGTCCGGCGAACTGGGAGAGGTCTACGGTTTCTTGTTGCCAGCCGTTTGTTTGGCCGTTGTAGGCCCAGCCATAGGAGTTGCCGGAGGGGTCTTCGGCGGTGCCGGAGGGGGTGGTGAGGATTTGCCAGGTTTCGCCGTCGAGGGAGGTTTCGAGGTAGAGGTAGTCGTAGTCTTCTTCGAGGTCGTACCACATCCAGTAGGAGAGGGTGAGCGGGCCGGTTTGATCGGTGAAGTCAAACTGCCGGGTGAGGGTCATGTCGGATTCGTCGCCCCGGTTGGAGTAGAAGGCATATGTCCCGGAGTGGGGGTCTTCGGGAAGGACGCGGATGGCGGTGGAGCCGGTGAAGGTGAGGGTAAAGGTGCCCTCACAGGTGAGGCGAAGGTAGTCCACGCCGTATTGGGTGACATCGCGGGTGAAGGGGGCGGCGGGGCAGGTGCGGAGGGTTTCAGTGTCTTCGGGCGAGGGCGCGGCGGTGTAGTTGCTGTAGTCGAAGCGGCCATCGCCGACATTGGTGTTTTGGAGGTAGGAGGCAATGGTCCAGTCTTGGAAAACGTCGTTGGCAGTGGGGATACCACCCCGCGCGGGGTCGGTTTCGCCTAAATCCGCGAGGACGAGGTCGATGCTGGCAAAGCCGTTTTGTGCGTCGGCGACGAGGGCTTTGGTGGCATCTTCGCCGTAGCGGTCAAGGAAGTAGGTGAGGAAGAGGAAGGCCGCGCCGTAGTGGGGGGTGGTGTCTTCGCCGCCGCCGGGCCAGGTGTTGAGTTGGAGGTCGGGGGCGCTGGTGTAAACCCAGTCAAAGCCGCCTTGTTCGTACCCGTTGAGGAACGCGGCGAGTTCTGAGAAGCCTTCGTTCATCCAGGTTTCTTCGTTGCGGTCGCCGTACCAGTGGATCATGTGTTGGAATTCGTGAGCGAGGACGCTGTAGGTGAATTCTTCGCCCAGGTCGATGTTATCGGCGTTGAGGAAGAACATTTCGTGGGCGTTGGAGAATTCGTGGGCGAGGGGGTGGACTTCGTCGGCGGAGGAGAAGTATCCGGCGAGGGAGAAGCCCAAATCTTCGGCCAGGACGATGTAGAGGTGTTCGTCGCCATCTACGCCGGGGGTCCATTCACTGCCGAAGAATTCGCGGTCAGTGGGGTAGATGTCGTTTTCGAAGGTTTCGGCGAGGGCCTGGAGTTCGGATTCGCTGTAGGAGACGCCGTTTTCGATCCACCAGTAGGCGTGGGGGGTGACGTAGCGGAGGGTGGTTTCGACTTCAAAACTTTCGGCGCTGTCGGTGTTGGTGGCCCAGAAGGTTTCTTGCGCGCCAACTTGAAAGGGCGCGGCGGGGGGAGGCAGGGTTTCGGGGATGTCGGCGATGCCGAGCAGGCGTTG
>JABWBV010000096.1 GCA_013359445.1 Anaerolineales bacterium
TCAGTACTTTTGCGGATTTAACATTTCTGACCCGAAATGACCGATTTTGAACCCGAATTCGCGATTTTGGCATAAAAGCTACCCCCACATATGGGGTTAGTTTTTCAAAATTCGTCATATATTGGTCAATTGTTAAAAGCGCAAAACTACTGACATCATTCAGTTCAGATACAACTTCTAATGAAATCAGGATTTTGCCAGTCTCTAGCGCTTTATCAAACGCCTTTCTTGGTGTGGAATTCTTAAACAAAAGCGCGCTGATCAGCGTATTGGTGTCAAAAACAAACCTATTTGTCATTGAGCAAGGTTTCCAAGATTTCGGGAGTCAAACCGCGTTTTTGCGCCTTATTACTGATCTCATTCATCAATGTGCGAAGGGTCTTAGTTGGTTTGTCAAATTCTCGTAACCAAAGGCTCAATAAAACCTGCATTTTTTGTTTATCTTCTTTTGAAGCCTGCTGATAAATACGTGCCGCTTCTTTATCCAATTGAATATTTACTGTTGCAGTCGTAAGCATTTCAGGTTCTCCGTGTTATTCACAAAATTGGTTCTTTTATTTTACCTGTCACCGGGGCAAAAGCAAATGCCCTGTGTTGGACGGGGCATTTGGGAGAGGGCTTTAGGGGACCCGACGGCTGGCATTACAATCAAGGAATTTTTCTCAAAACGTTGCACCTGCTAGCCAATATTATTACTTTTTTTGCGGTTGCATTTTTCACACAAAAGTTGAATATTTCGAGCCGTATTGCTGCCGCCCTTGGATATAGGGATAATATGGTCAAACTCTAGTTTGTCACTGTTACCACATTCAACACATCTGCCATTATCGCGTCGCCAAACAAATATTTGAACTTCTTTTGGGATAGGTTGACGTTGATGATTTCGTTTATCTTCATTTTGGTTTATTTCTTCATTTAAGTTTATTCCCAAAGATTCTATTAATCCTTTCAAAGCTTCTTCGCTTTTAGCCCCAAGAACAAGCCAATATGGTTTTTGTACCCCATAAATGATCGGGCTCTCAGGGACAACTTTAGCTTGAAAAATAAAGGGATACAATTTGACAGCTGTACCATTTATTAATACAGTTTGTTTTTCAGGTGAAATTGATTTAATCGTTGAGTTTTCAATATGAATATTATCTAAAGTTGCACCTAGCTTTTTAAGTGAGGTAAGAATTTCCTCACCATCACCTTTTTCGATAACTTGTTCATTATAAATGGCTTGATATTGCATCTGCACATTGAATCGCCCAAATATTTGATCAATGTCTTCTATTTGAAATCGACATTGTTGAACTAAATCAATGAGTTCTTCAAGTGTTTTTGCACCCAGCAAAATATTGCTATCCATTTTTGAATACTTTCTGATTTTGAGCGGAGGTGGTGGAGCAAATAGTTTCTCAAAAAATCCCTGTGGCTTTTTCGTTTCAACTTTTGGTCTGCTAGGTTGAAGGTTCTTTTTAAAGATATAAGGCGGTAAGTCTACTACGGCAACTCCAATCTGGAGACTACGCTTATCAATTGGCAAGTAACGAAAGTCATTTGGATTAGCTTGATAGCCATGTGAAAATGGGAAATTTCTCTCTTGCAAGTTTTCAAGGATCCCTTGTATATCTCGTGAGACTGAATATAAATCTCTCCAAATCCCATAATAATTTATAAACATAATATTCTTCTCCTACGATAATGCTAACAGCAAATCATAGACGCACTTCTTGAACGCTGATCAATAAAATCTTTAAATATCAACTAATACGATAGCATCGTTATTCCAGTAAGCCATTTTTATTGTGATATCAGATCCAGTTAATTGGATGGCGAAAGTGACAAGTCTATCTGCAAAACTGCCGGTGTATTTTTCAAAATAATGTAATGGCGAATCGATGTTTATAAAAAAGCCCAGAGGGTATTCTAAAATATCAAACATCTCATCGAGTTTTCCAAAATCATCTAGTACATTTTTTGTTGAAGCCCTCATTTTCAAAGCCCATACGGCATAATTATTTTTAGTTACTCCAGTTCCAGAAACTTCTACCGGAACATGCAGAATAATATCGGGACGTTGTCGAGTTTTGTGTCGCTGTTCAGATTTTTGATATTCCATTTCAAGGATATTGCTTTCATCTATAATCCCCTGTTCTATCAGAATGTTTTGTAGCGCACAGAAGAATTCGCCTTGAAATCCACGCTCTGTGCTAAAAAATCTAGGATTTCTTATCAAGCGTAAAGATTGGATAGTTGCGTTAATCAATGTTTCTTTGCACATTTTTTGTTATTAGCGTATTGAGATTGATATATAGACTTGTCTGCCCAACAGTATGCGTTGCCCACTGGTAGGCGGGAGTAGACAAAAATTCGTAACAGGAAAACCCGAAGCTAGAAATCACTAAGATTCTTGCGTGCTGGTGAATTAGTTAATTAAGAAGTAGTCTGTACAGTTTTTACCAATTCTATAAAATCACTTTCTTTGATAATTCGAATGTTCTGGCCTTGAGAAATTAAAAATTCTGCCTTTCGATGTTTAGAACTTTTTCCTTTACCTGCTAATTTTGAAATATCTTGATCCCCAACTACTAATATGCTAGTTTTTTGAGTAACCCCAGATGCAACTGAGCAACCGATACTCGCAGCTAAATCTGCCGCTTCCTTTCTCGGAATTTCTAGCGCTCCAGTAAATACCAAAACCTCACCGTACAATTCTCCTTCTGGATTCCCATCTCTAGTTACTGCCGAGCCTGAAGATGAATTTGCAGGATCTATAGGTTGTTTTACTCGCGTTAACCACTTTTCTATATCCAAACCCGTTTTTTCGATGGCTGCTAATAAAATAATGCCCGACGCTTTAGCATCTTCCAGAGCGTCATGGTGCTTGAAGTTATAGCCGAGTTTCTCGCAAATATTTGCAAGACCATAACCGCTCCACGCACAATCTTCCCATGTTCTTCTTGCCACTCGAGCCGAGTCAAGCCACGTTGTTTCTATATCATCAAGATGATATTTTGCCAAAGTTCTTTGTAGTGAAACACGATCAAAATGCGTGTGACTGACGCAAATATTATTGTTTAGGAAGTGATGTAATGTATTAACAATATCTGGGAAGATTGGAGAATCACACACAGCCTCTTGTGTTATGCCATGAATTTCAACATTGATGTAATCAAAGTAATCTTCTGGGTCAATTAGTGATGACCACTCTTCCACCAAACGACCTTCAGAATATTTCGCAATGCCAATCTGACAAATTGAGGCCATATCAGCATTTGCTGTTTCGATATCAAGTGCAACGAAGTCCATATGTTCACCTTTTAGCATTACAGTTCAGCAAATTTCTTTGTATCAGCAGTAAAGATAACCCTCATATTCGTTTTAGTGCAAACAATCTCTGTTTCGTCTTCTATATCTATATCTAAATCTTCTCCACGAAGACCTTGCAATTGAGCCAAATAATTTAGAGAGCCATACTTAATTAGCTTTTGAATCCTTTTCTCTACTCCACCTTTCCAGCCTAATACAGGCAACTCTCCTTTTCTTGCTTGTTCTGATAATTCAGGGTTTTCAACGCTTTTTATTCGCCCAACTTCCCAGAATGTTATTAGCCCATTGTCTGACCCTTTCCAACGCTCATCAAATGAGGGATCCTTTCTTATAGGCTCTTGAATAGAACGATAAATGCGATTGTTCATTTATATCTCCGATTTTTTAAGACTAATAGAGCCACATGCCCAAAACAGTCTGAATTATAGGCTAAAAAATCTTTTCATACAACTTGGTTTTTTACATTTACTCACCTTTTTTCTTCAACCATTCGCCAAAAAACCATTCTTATCTCGGCCAAAAACAAACGGCGTTCCTATCACAGAACGCCGTTCCTTCAATCTCTACGCACCCCTTCGCGATTAATTCATAAACCTCACATACTTACTCGCCGTCGGGTCCAGCGTCACCCCTTCCAGGTCTACCGTGGCGACCAGTTCCAGCACCAGGGGTTGGCTCGAAGAACCGATGGAAATCTCCAACTTCCCGCCAAAGAGGTCCAGAGACGCCTTGCCGCTCAGGTTGACGGGCAATTTGAAGAGAATCGCGCGGGATTCCCCATCTTTAATTTCAAAAAGCGTATCTATGGCAACCGACGCCACCTCGCGCGTTTGCTCACGCGTTTCGTTCTTCACGGTGGTCGTCGTCTTCTCCAGCAACTTGATCTTAACGGACTTCAATTTTTGATCGCTCTGGGCGGTGATGATGACATTCCCTTCGATTTCCTGGGTATTGCGGCAAAAATTCGCCGAGAGCCAACCTGGCGTTTGGTTGCTTTTTACGAATAAAAATCAATCGCCATTCCCGCTTATCCTCCCGTGCCCTTTTTCCTCAAAACCCATTACAATCCCCACACTCATGAACCTCCTCACCCTCCAGGCCCTCACCAAACAATACTCCGACCGCATCCTGCTCGACCAGGTGGACATGCTCATCAACAGCGGCGACCGGATCGGGCTGATCGGCCCCAACGGGAGCGGCAAAACCACCCTCCTCCGCGTCCTGGCCGGGGTGGAAGCCCCCGACGAAGGCAACCTAAACGTCTGGGGCGGCGTGCGCGTGCAATATCTCCCCCAGGAACCACCTCTCGACGACCACCTCACCGTCCTCGAAACGCTCTTCCACAGCGACTCCCCGCAAATGCGCCTGCTGTTCAACTACGAACACACCACCCACGCCCTCCAACTGGCCCCCCACGACCCCGCCCTCCAAACCCAACTCATCACCCTCTCCGCCGAAATGGACCGCACCAACGGCTGGACCGCGGAAGCCAACGGCAAAGCGATCCTGACCCGCCTCGGCCTGGAGGAGACCTACTTCCCCCAACCCGTCGCCACCCTCAGCGGCGGCGAACGCAAACGGCTCGCCCTCGCCCGCGCCCTCCTCGACCCCGCCGACCTCCTCATCCTCGACGAACCCACCAATCACATCGACGCCGACGCCATCGCCTGGCTGGAAAACACCCTCCTCAATCTCCCCGCCGCGCTCCTCATGGTCACCCACGACCGCTACTTCCTCGACCGCGTCGCCAACACCATCGTCGAACTCGACCGCCGAAAACTCATCAGCTACCCCGGCAACTACACCCAATACCTCGAACTCCGCGCCGCCCGCCACGAAAACCTCGCCCTCGCCGAAGTCAAACGCCAAAACCAACTCCGCCGCGAACTCGAATGGCTCCGCCGCGCCCCCTCCGCCCGCGGCACCAAACAAAAAGCCCGCAAACAACGCGTCCACGAACTCCTGCAAATCCAGTCCGACCTGGGGGAAGACCGCGTCGCGATGGCCCTCGCAGGGCGACGCATCGGCAAAAAAGTGTTGCAAGTTGAAGGATTGAAGAAAACGTTTGACGGCGTGCCCCTCTTCTCAGACGTGGATTTCCGGCTCGAACCCGGCGACCGCATCGGCCTCACCGGCCCAAACGGGGCGGGGAAAACGACCTTCCTCAACCTCCTGACCGGCAATCTCACCCCCGATACAGGCACCATCACCTGGGGGGAAACCATCGAAATCGGCTACTACGACCAGCAAGCGCGCGTCCTCCAAGACGCCATCGCCGCCAACCAGCGCGTGATTGACTTCATTAACGACGCCGCCCCCCTCATCCGCACCGACGACAACGAACGGGTGGAGGCGGCACAAATGCTCGAATGGTTCCTCTTCCCGCGCGGGCAACAACAGGCGCGCCTCGCCACCCTCAGCGGGGGAGAGCGCCGCCGTCTTTTTCTCCTCCGCACGCTCGCCCAACGCCCCAACGTCCTCATCCTCGACGAACCCACCAACGACCTCGACATCCAAACCCTGCAAGTCCTCGAAGAATTCCTCGACCGCTTCGAAGGCTGTCTCATCACCGTCAGCCACGACCGCTACTTCCTCGACCGCAATGTAGATTTCCTGGTCAGTTTTGAAGACGGCACAGTGAGCGGACGCTATCCGACGCCGTGGGAAACATTTAAGAGTCTGCAAGAGGCAAGTCGGCAAGAGAGCAATTCAACAAATCAGCCAACCAACAAACCAACAACCCCGCAACCCAACGAGAATGAAAAAATAAAACCCCGCAAAGGTTTAAGCTGGAAAGAGCAGAAGGAATACGAGGCGTTGGAAGCGCAAATTGCCAAAATGGAAGCGCGAAAGGTGGAAATTGAGAAAGAAATGAACCTCCATGCACGGGATTATGTCCGGTTACAAAAATTGCACGAGGAGCAAATCCGGATCGAGGCCGAGTTGGAAACGGCTATGGAACGGTGGTTTGTGTTGGAAACGATTCTTTCGGGCGGGTAAGCCCTTCACCGTTTTTTTCGGGCAATCTCCACTCTAGTAGTTACAAAAAAAGACACGGGTGTTTGCCCGTGTCTTTTTTTTGGGAGAACCGCCAGGGATTTACCGTCGCATTAGCGGCAAGTACACCCGGAAGGATTCAGCGGTGGAGGTTGCTTGTGCGGTGGCGAGAACGCTTGCATCGGTTTGGGAGATGACGGTGACGGTGGCGAGGTCATTTTCCCCAACTTGTGCGTTCATAGGGATGGTGACAGTGAGGGTGAAGGTGTAACTTTCACCCGGATCGAGGAGGGGGGTGATGAGGGCGGAGAGACCCGCGGGCCAGGTGCTATCTACCTGGAGGGTGAAGGTATCCGGTAGATTACCCGTATTCGTCAAGGTGAAGGTGTACATCAGGGTTTCGCCAGGAGGGGCGCTGGCCTGAACCCCCGCGGGGGTGAGGACAACCCCAGGCTGAACCGCTTGCACCGTCAGGTTCACCGGAATCTCAACGGGCGTCACCAGACCCAGTGTATTATGTTCCAGGGCCAGAAGGGCCGTATAGTTTCCAGGGGAAAGCTGGCTGGCATCCAGGTTCACCGTCACCCCCAGGTTACTATGCCCGGACACGGTCCCGCTGACCGGCATTGTTGCTAACCACGACACGTCTGTATAGGCCGGATCAGCCAACCAGGATAATACATTGAGGCCAAAGGCAAAATTATCACTATATTCGATATTCCAGTTGAAGAAGTCATCATCGCTAAGCACAATCATCTTCCCACCATTTTCTTCGTGCGCCACCCCATGCACCTGGCCCCACGGATCATACACAATTTCATCCGTAGCCAAGGATGCAGAAAGATAGTAGCAGGTGTACTCGATGAAGATTTCTTCAATGCCGTACGTAACGGGATGGCTTGCCAGGTCGGTAGTAGTTTCGTAATTGTTGCAAGTTCCGTATTGATAAAAGATATTATAGATACTTGCGATATCCGCCGTTGCATCGGAGGCTTCTCCTTGTACGAGAACAGCACCACCTTCGTTCAGCCAGTTGTAGACGAGATTCAATTCCTCAAAAGTCCACGAGATCTCACCACTACTAATCCACAAGACATCATACTCGTTCAAAGTAGCGGCATTCAATGGATATTCATAATGGATGGTGACGGTTGCCCCGGCAGAAACCGCCGCACTCATTAAGGTGCTAAAGTACCCATACCAGGTTTCTCCGTGTCCCATATCGTAGAGAATATGTTTACCGGTTAAATCGGAGGGTGCGGTCAGGTTCAGGGTTGGGCTGAGTTCATGAAGTTCAAAGAGGAGGGGTGCTGGGCCAGTGTTCGAAAGCACAAGGGTGACGGAAAGGGCTGAACCTTCATATACAGTCGCTTCGAGGGGGAAGGGGGCGAAGGCTAACCGCGGTTGATCTGGTTCCAAAGCCAGGTCAAGGGTGGTTTCGATGCCTGGCTCAATGGTGACCGTCCAGGTTCCGGTGTAATAGCCCGGGGAGGTAGCAAGGATGGTATAGGTTCCCGCATCGGCCCAGAGGGTGTACCCTGGATCAGCGATGGTAGTATGCACCCCTTGCAGGGTCACGGTGGCCGTGAGGGGGAGGGAGGTCCAGGCGTCTGAAACCATCCCGGTAACACTTCCCATGTTGGGCGTGGGTTGGACGGTCATGGTAATGGGCACAGCAAAGGAGGAGGTAATGGGATCGTTGCTTTTGACGATCCAATCGGCGGTAAAAATGCCAGGTTGCAGGCCAGAAGCGTCCAGGGTGACTTCGACGGGGAGGGCACTGTATCCTGGCACGGTGCCGGTGACGGGAACGGTAGAAATCCAGGGAACATCTCCGCCCAACCAGTTGATGGCATTGGCCAAGACTTGTGCCATTTCATCGTTGTAAGAATAAAAGTCAAACCCCATCAGAATAAGGTGCCCTGCGCCTAACTCACGTGCGCTGACGACAGGGTTATTGTTCCAGATGGGTGCGCCAATAACATTAAGGCTCTGAGGGGTGATATACACACCGGTTCCGTTCCCCCCCATAAAGGCTGAGGGGAGATTTTCCGCCAGGGGATGCGTGGGTTCAAAGACGCTTAAGGTCCAATCTCCTCCGCAGGTATAAAAATCTACTTCCATTAGCCCCGCACCGATCAGCAAACCTGGGGATTGGTAACAGTGGTCCAGGACAAGGAGGGTGCCCCCGGCTTGGACAAAATCATGGAGCACATCGGCCCAGGCAAGGCCAAGCGCATACATGGTGTTGAAATCGGCACCTTCTTGTTCCGGGATAAGAAAAACGTCGGTATTCGCTAAAAGCCAGGACAAAGACACCGGATCGGATGTGGTGGTTTCTTCTAAAGTGAAGGTTGTATATTGGGCTAACGCGTTGAGGGTGTTTTGATATTCTCCCGAATAATCGGTGTATGTTGTCCAGGCCAGGATGTTGATCGGCCCAGATAAGTGGGCAAAGGCTTCGACCGGATAACGCGCAATGGTCGGAAGGCCGGAATTGTTGGCATCCGGTGTCAAGCGTGCCGCTTCGAACAGGGCGGACATTTCTGCCTCGGTACGGGCAAATTGCTCAAAGGCGAGATTCTCCGAGGTGGTTTCCCGTTCCAGGATTTGGAAGGTTAAAGCCGCTGGCCCGTGATTGGTAAGGGTGATGACATGTGTCGTTGCCTGCCCTACCCATTGGGTTGTCTCAATGAAGGGTGGGGCAACGGCCACGATGGGGACGTTTAAGATCATCGCAAAATCTTGACTCTGGCCCTGTTGTGCGGTGATGATGATGGGTGCGGTTTGCGAAACATAGCCAGTTGCGGCGACTTGTAGTGTGTGATTCCCGGCCTCCAGCCAGAATTTGTAATATCCTGTATTTGCCTGAGTGGTCACGGTAAAGGGTTGACCCAACGCGATGAGGGTTGCATCTAATGGGTTGCCTGTTACCGCATCCGTGACATATCCTTCCACCCAGCCCATATTCGCGGTGGGTTGGACGGTCATGGTGACGGGCAAAACCACGTTGGAGAGGATTGGGTCGTTGCTTCCGACGGCAAGCGACGCGTAGTACTCACCCGGTTGGAGATGAGTGGCGTTGAAGGTGATGTCTACGATTTGGCTACTTGAGGTGCCAACGCCTCCAGAGATAGGGGTTTCGCTTAACCAAAGGACATCCGTTGCAAAGCCCGTTTGCAGACCGGAAATCAAGTTGATCCACAGTTCGACCGCATCCATTTTGGAATCTCCATCCAGATCGCCTCCAGCCTGAATATCCAAAAAGCTCTTAAATACGGTTCGCCCATTATTACCAATAATCAAGCCTGTTTTGTTGAGTGTTGGGGTTTCGGTATACCCCGCTATCGCCTCAAACCCCTCCAAAGGATTACCATATTGCCCTAACACATTGGGCTGGTTAACTGGCTCGGTCAGTTCGGGGACATCCTCGGGGATGTTAAACGCCGGGTGTTGCGGTACCCACCATTCGACTGGCAGGGGCGGGGGATAGACTGTATCCACATACGAAAAGCCCAGGGTAGCCCACAAGGGGTCAAAAGGATTGGTCTCCAGGTCTCGGGCGTGCAAAATCAATTTTCCTCCCCCCAACACATAATTGTTAAGAGCGTCAAGCGTTGAGGGCGGAGGAAGTCCACGGTCATCACCTACGATGACAATATCCCAGGTTTCATTTACCAGATCGTCATTAAAACCACTCCAATCCCAATAATAATGAGCGGTATATCCCAACCCCAAATATTGCAGAGCCTGATCGATCAAGGTGTTGGGGGAAGGATGAGCGGGATTATTGGCATAAACCAAAATTTTTAGATCGAGTACCGGCTGGTCAGGATGCCACCGATAGGCAGAGGGGTAAACGATCTCCGTTTGCCCCAGGCTATTTTGGGTTTCAACCCCTTCTGCCAATTGATACAGCCACTCCCCCTGCCCCGCGGCAGGGGCCACCGTTGGCACCCAACCATCATCGTATTCTAGCAGGGCATAAGTCAAGGTTACCCCGACCCCATTCGAGATTGTCATTGTCTGCGAGACGATCTCGTTGACAAACTGTGTGCTGGTCAGGGTTTGCGGGGAAACGCTAATCGCTGGTGGCGCGTAAGCCTGCGTCGTCATATTAGCCGAGGCAAGATACAAAGCCGGGCTAGTCACCGAAGTTGCAGTCACGGCAACCGTTTCGGTCATATACCAGGGCGCGCCTAAAGGAACGGTGACATAGGTGGTAAACGTAACCATCTCTCCATGTGCCAATGGCCCCAGGGTTAGATCAGAGAGCGAGGTATCCCAGGCGTGACTGCCAAGGGTTAAAGTAAACGTATCCGTGATTCCCGTTGCATTGATCAAAGTGGTTTCATGGCCGACTACTTCCCCTCGCGTCCCAAGGTTCATCTGGTTCCCTGGGGTAAGAATCACATCTTGCACAACCACCTGCGGGCACATCGTAATACTGCGTGCCCAATAGGTACTCAAGGGAATTTGAAATAACAAAGCGTAAGTATCGGCATCTACAACCGGAAGCTGATCAGAAAAATTCGCAATGTAAATTTCAGCCCCATCGCAAGATGTTTCCAGGGCTAATGGGGCGGGATAACTGGCATACGCGTTAATGTACGAAAAGGTCTCCAAGTTGATTTCGAAAACAAAATCTCCCGAGGCCACAAAAGCCCTGGAACTATCAGGAACAATCTCGATACTATTTACACCGTAAACGAACCCGGCAATGGTCGTAACGAGCGAATGGGTCTGCGTATCAATTACATCCAATTCAACTCCACCTGGCCCCCCAACGAGTAACCATTGGCCATTTGGTGTGACAGCTAATATGTTTGCCCCAACACCCACCAGGATTTCATCCACAATCTCAAAAGTTGTCGTATCAATGACCAATACCGAACCACCTGCCAAACTCACATAAGCATTCATTTGGAAAGGATGAACGACCACATTCCAAGCGGAATCAGGCGTTGGAATAGAAGATGTCACGGTCAAAGTCGAAGTATTCAGGATCGTAACCTGGTTATCCCACGAGCGAGTTACGAGGGCATGTGAGCCTGTGGATGTGAAAGCCACATCAAACACCCCCTCTAGGCCCAACACATTACCAACTACGGTATGGGTAGCCGTTGAAATCACCGCAACACTCCCCGGGGTTTCACAGGCGACATACACAAAAGCCCCATCCGGCGAGATCTTCGGACGTACCGGATAGTAACATCCCGCCGCACCCATATCAATTGTGAATACTTCGGTGTGGGAAATCGTATCAACCACAGAAATCAAGTGGTCATAGCCCATGGCAACATATGCAAACCCCGATGAAGAAGGAACCTGATAACTTGATTCAGACTGAATACTTAATGGCTCAGGGTTTAAAAAATGATCCGCATCGGCCCTTGCAGGTGATGCGGATAGAGTAGACTTAGCAAAGGCAATTGAAAACAGGGCTTGAACAGCCCCCAAGAGAATCACAACCACCACAAATTTTAAAAACTGCTTATTCATTTTGACTCCTTTGAATTTTCCCCAGCTGAGCCGATTCCCCCGAAAAAACAAACAAGAGACCGTGAAAACCTTAAATGGAACACAGCCAGCTGGTATCTTTTGCAAACTACATCCAATACTATATACTTTTTCCATCTTTTTCACAAGTCCCAATTTTTACAGAGTATACTTCCCCCCATGCCCTCCCCCACCTTCCTCCTCTACGGCTCCTACGGCTACACCGGCACCCTCATCGCCAAACTTGCCGTCCAACACGGCCTCCGCCCCACCCTCGCCGGGCGCGACGCCGAAAAACTCCGCATTCAAGCCCTCGCCCTCGGCCTCGATCACCGCCCCTTTACGTTGGACAACCCCGATCAGGTCGCAGACATCGTCCGCGATTACCCCGTAGTCCTGCACTGTGCTGGCCCCTTCTCCCAAACCGCCCAGCCCATGGCGCAAGCCTGCCTTCGCACAGGCGCCCACTACCTCGACATCACCGGCGAAATCACCGTCTTTGAAACCCTCGCGGGGCTGGACACACTCGCCCAACAAACAGGGGTGATGCTCATGCCCGGCGTCGGGTTTGATGTCGTGCCCACCGATTGCCTCGCCCTGCACCTGAAAAACCGACTGCCGACCGCCACCCACCTTGCGCTGGGCCTCCTCACCGTCGGAGGGGCCATCTCCCGCGGGACGGCGTTGACCGGGCTGGAGCGGTTAAACGGCTGGGGGGCAGTGCGCCATCAGGGGAAGATCACCCCCGTGCCATTGGGGCACAAAATCCGCCCCTTCGACTTTGGGCGCGGCCCGCGTCCGGCCTCGGCGATCCCGTGGGGGGATGTGTCCACCGCGTGGTACAGCACCGGGATTCCCAACATCGGCGTGTACAACGCAAACTTTGGCCGGATGGGGTACCTGTTCCGGTTGGCGTGGATCGTCGGGCCGCTTCTGCAAACCAAATTGGTTTCTGGCGCACTGAAAAACTACGTCCGCACCAACATCAAAGGCCCCACCCAGGAACAAAATGAAAAAGGAATCGTGCTTGTGAGTGGCGAAGTGAAAGACGCGCAGGGCAACCTCGCCCGCGCTCGCCTGCAAACCCCCGAGGCCTATCAGACCACTGCCCTCACCGCCCTGGCCACGGTGGAAAAAGTGCTGGCGGGGGGTGCCAAGCCCGGTTTTCAAACCCCCGCGAAGGCGTTTGGGGCAGATTTTATTTTGGAGATTGAGGGGGTGAAACGGGAGGACCTGCCATGACGATTCTCCTGGCCGCTACCTACCACCCCCGCGGGGAAATGACCCGCCTCGAACGAATTTTACCCACCCTACATGGGGTTTACGCGGGGATGACCGTGGTCGTCCCTCCGCACACGCCGCCAGACGTGGTGGACTGTTTGCGGGAGTGGTTCGGCGCGGGGCTGGTGGTCAGCCAGGATTGGGCACACGGAAGGCATCTGGCCCTGGCACACGCGTTAGATTTTTCGGGAGATTTTATCCAATACGCCGACATGGATCGCCTGATCCGGTGGGTGGAAACGCGCCCGGATGAGTGGACCCGCACGGCCGCGGAAATCCCCCAGCACGAGTGCCTGATCTTCGGGCGGACGGACGCCGCGTGGGACACGCACCCCCGCGCGTTGCGGGAGACCGAACGGGTCACCAGCCACGTCTTCTCCGCGCTTTTGGGGCAGGAATTGGATTTGAGCGCAGGGGCGAAGGGGTTCAGCCGCGCGGCGGCAGAGTGGATTGTACGGAATAGCCGCCCCGAACGGGCATTGGGAAAGGATTCCGAATGGGTGATCCTGGCGCACCGTGGGGGGTTCCGGGTGAGTCAAATTTTGGTGAATGGGTTAGATTGGGAGATTCCCGACCGGTATCAGGATCGGGCGGCAGACCCGGAGCGGGTCCAACGCGTCCGCGAGGAATATGATGCAAAAGTCGAAAGCTGGCAGATGCGGGTGGGGGTGGCGCGGGAGATTGCCGAGGCGGGGGTGGAGGCGCTACAAAGAGTCTTACCCGTTCGTAGTCGTTCGTAGTGAGGCACGATAGTGCCGGGCGACGGCACTGGCGTGCCTCACTACGAACGGAGGGTCATCGCCTGCGTTCGCGGGGGTCGGGTTGGTTGAGGCGGGCTTGTTGATCGGGGCGGATGAACATGCTGGGGGGGAAGTCGTAACCGTGGACTTTGAGGCGGTTATCAAACCGGGGGCGGAACCCGCCGGGAACAAACCGCCCGGTAATCTGCCCGTTTTGTTCCCCTTGTTCTTCATATAAAAAGACATCCTGGGTGGTGACGGTTTCGCCTGTGATGGAGATCATTTCGGTGATGTTGATGATTTTGCGGGAACCGTCGCGCAGGCGAGCTTGCTGGACGATCAGGTCGATGGAGGAGGCGATTTGTTTGCGGATCACGTCCAGAGGGAGTTCAACGCCCGACATGAGGATCAGCGTTTCGAGACGGGAGACCATGTCGCGCGGGGTGTTGGAGTGGATGGAGGTGAGGCTTCCTTCGTGGCCGGTGTTCATGGCCTGGAGCATGTCGAGGGCTTCGCCGCCGCGCACTTCGCCAACAATGATGCGGTCGGGGCGCATCCGCAAGGCGTTTTTGACGAGGTCGCGGATACTCACTTCGCTATCGCCGGGGCGGTTGGGCTTTTTGGCCTCCGCGCGGATGACGTGGGGTTGTTTGAGGCTGAGTTCGGCGGCATCTTCGATGGTGACGATGCGTTCGCCCGCGGGGATAAAGCCGGAGAGGACGTTGAGCAGGCTGGTTTTGCCCGAACTGGATCCCCCAGAAACAATGATGTTCAGTTTGGAGACTACACAAGCTTCAAGGAATTTCGCCATTTCCGGAGTCAGGCTTCCGTATTTGATCAGGTCTTCGATGGTGAGCTGATTTTTGCGGAATTTGCGGATGGTGAGGGAAGCGCCATCGATGGCACACGGGGGGATGACGACGTTGACGCGGGACCCATCGGGGAGGCGGGCATCGGACATGGGGCGACGGCGATTGACTTCGCGCCCCAGCGGTTTGACGATTTTTTGGATAATCCGTTCAATGTGGGCGCTGTCTGCGAAGTTGACGCCGATTTCGGAGATTTTGCCGCCTTTTTCGACGTAGGTTTGGTTGGGACCGTTGACCATGATCTCAGAAATGGAATCATCGCTAAGAAGCAGTTCGAGCGGGCCAAAGCCGGTGATTTCTTGGATAAGCGCTTCGAGAAACGCGCGTTCCTGCGCCGGGGGGACGTTGACGAGGCCACGTTGTACAGCGGCCTGATATTTTTCACGGACGGCTTGTTCGGTTTGGGCGTCGCGTTTGTAGCGGGAGGCTTCGGGAATGGAGGGTTCGATTTTTTCGGCGAGCCAGACGACGCGGGCGAGGAGTTCTTTGGGCAGGGTGAGCGAAGGTCCCGTAAAAGAGGAAAGGGACGCAATGGGGGCTGGGGTGGGCGGCGCGACCGGGGGAGGTGCCCCCGCGGAAGGG
>JABWBV010000097.1 GCA_013359445.1 Anaerolineales bacterium
GAAAAGGGGGATGTACATCCCCCTTTTCCCTGTTTTTTCGGGAGAAACCCTTCCCTGGCTGTTACAAAAAATCTTTATTTTTGAGACCGAGGTGATCACATGAACAAACATTTGCGACAAGTTGTAGCGGCCTGGGGTGTCCATACTTTTACGGCAACGGGGGCGGTGTGGGGGCTTTTGTCCCTGCTTGCCATCCAACAACATCAGTGGCAATTGTCCTTTATCTGGATCACCCTGGCAATCATTGTGGATGGGGTGGATGGGTGGTTTGCCCGCCGCGCGCGGGTTAAAGACTATGCCCCGCAAGTGGACGGTGCTCTGATGGATAACGTGATTGACTACCTTAACTATGTTGTGGTCCCCGCTATTTTTCTCATCGAAGCTGAACTGGTCCCGGCCCAATTTGCCATCCCTGTCGCGGCGATGATCATGTTGACCTCAGCTTACCAGTTTAGTCAGGTAGACGCCAAAACGGAAGATCACTTTTTCCTCGGGTTTCCCTCTTACTGGAATGTGACGGTGTTGTATATGCTCGTGCTGAATTTGAATCCCTGGTTCAATTTAGGTGCGTTCATTGCGTTGGGCATTCTCGTTTTTATCCCTGTCAAATACGTTTACCCGACACGCACGGAAAAACTTCAGCGTTTGACGCTTACCCTCACCTACATTTGGGGGATCATCGGCTTTTGGGGGCTGATGCAGTTCCCCAACACGCCGCCGCAAATCATGTGGGCGACCTTTATTTACATCATTTATTACATTGCGATCAGTGTCTGGCCGGAGCCAAAATCTGAGGCGGAGATTGAGATCGAGATTGAGGCGGCCTAAGCACTTTTGGTCACAAAAAAGAGAGCCTTTCAAACAGGCTCTCTTTTTTTATGCAAGGATGCAAAGGGTAAGGGGGTAGGCGCAATCATTTTTCCATGTGTCTTCGCCCCTTGGAGACTTTGCGATGAAAATTCGATCTATGCAGAAGCCTTTGCCCGTTCGTGGGTTTTGTAATGCGCCACGGTGCGCCGTAGCCCCTCTTCCAGATTCACCGTTTGTTCCCACCCTAAATGTTGCCCGGCTTTATCTGCCGTCAAATAAATGTGCCGGGTTTCGCCAAGTTTGGCCGGGCCATACGCGGCTTCCAGGGGGTAGTCTGTAATCTTTTTCAGCGTCTGATACAGTTCATTGATGGAAGTGGCCTGGCTGGTGGCGAGGTTGTAAATGCCATTTGCATGATCCACGCGCAGGGCGAGGAGGTTTGCGCGGGCGCAGTCGCCCACGTAGAGAAAATCGCGGCTCTGTTCGCCGTCACCGTTGATGGTGATGGGTTCACCTTCCACCATTCGCCCGGTGAAGATCGCGACGACGCCCGCTTCCCCGTGGGGGTCCTGCCGGGGACCGTACACGTTGGGGTAGCGCAGGACGGTGTAATTCATCCCGTACATCACCTGGTACATGTACAAATAATGTTCGCCGAGATGTTTGCTTGCCCCGTACTGGCAAATCGGGTTGATCGGGTGGTTTTCATCGCAGGGCAGATATTCCGGTTCGCCATACACCGCGCCCCCGGTGGAGATGTAAATGAACCGTTTTACCGACACTTTCCGCGCGGCCTCCAGCACATTGAGCGTCCCCAACACATTGATACTGGCGTCGTGCATCGGGTCAGCGACGGACTTTCGCACGTCTACCTGTGCGGCGTGGTGGCTGACGAAATCGGGGCGTTCATGTTGGAAAATCTCATGGAGTTGGGGGTCGCGAATGTCCAGTTGGTAAAATTTCGCTTTTGGATTCAGGTTGCTTTGCCGCCCGGAAGTTAGGTTATCTACGATGACCACTTCGTACCCGTTTTCCACCAACAAATCGACAACGTTGGAGCCGATAAACCCGGCCCCGCCTGTGACAAATACTTTCATATGAATCTCCTCAAAGAGTTGTTTGAAAGGCAATCTTACCACTAGACAACTCATCAATCGGTAAATAGGCAGGAAAGAGGCTGGAATCGCCCCCTGTTTATCCCGTAACCCTATTGAGACCGGAAGTCCACAAAAACACCTCTCTTGGGAAGGAAGGTTCACAAGAAACTTAGCCAGGGTAGAGGAGTTTCCTCGCTAAACTTGAGCAGTTATAAAAATTCTACAATACCCACCCTCTATATAACCAAAAAGGACAGGTAAACTACCTGTCCTTTTTGATAAGTTTATTTATTCGTCTACTTCGGCTTGTGCGCCAGCGCCGCCTGACCCGCGGCCAACCGGGCAACCGGGACGCGGAACGGGGAGCAGGACACGTAGTTCAGGCCAATGATGTGACACCACTCGATGGAGTTGGGGTCGCCACCATGTTCACCGCAGATACCACATTCGAGGTCAATGCGGGTGCCGCGACCTTTTTCGACCGTCATCTTCATCAACTGACCCACGCCGTCGCGGTCAATCGTCTGGAACGGGTTGAGGGGCAGGATGCCGTCTTCCACGTATTTGACCAGGAAGTTGCGTTCGGCGTCGTCGCGGGAGTAGCCGAAGGTGAACTGGGTGAGGTCGTTCGTCCCGAAGGAGAAGAATTCGGCGACGGTGGCGATCTGATCGGCGGTGAGGCCCGCGCGGGGGATTTCGATCATCGTGCCGAATTTGTAGTGGAACGAGGTGCCTTTTTCTTCCATCACCTGTTTGGCGACTTTTTCCAGTTCGGGCTGAATGACTTTCAGCTCGTTGATGTGGCCGGTAAGCGGGATCATGACTTCGGGTTTGGGTTCAAACCCGCGCAGTTTCACGTCGGCGGCGGCTTCGAAGATGGCGCGGACTTGCATGGTGACGATTTCAGGCATCATCACGCTCAGGCGGACGCCGCGCAACCCCATCATCGGGTTGCTTTCGTGCATCCCCTGGATGTCGGCGAGTAGAGCTTCTTTTTCGGGGACGGATTCGCCTTTGACACGGGCTTCGATCACTTCTTCGAGCAGTTTGTGTTCGTCGGGCATGAACTCGTGGAGGGGCGGGTCAATGAGGCGGATGATGACGGGCAGGCCGGTCATCGCTTCGAACAGGCCGTCGAAATCACTGCGCTGATAGGGCAGGAGCTTGTCGAGGGCGGCGGTGCGTTCGGCGGAGGTGTCGGCCAGGATCATCTGCTGGACGATGGGGAGGCGTTCCTGTTCAAAGAACATGTGCTCGGTGCGGCAGAGGCCAATGCCTTGCGCGCCATAGGAGCGGGCGCGGCGGGCGTCGGCGGGGTAGTCGGCGTTGGCCCACACCTGGAGGCCACGGGTCGGCCACCCGGCGGGGGCGGCGCGGATGCCTTCGGTCGCGGAGAATTCATCCGCCCAGGTCAGGAGGGTGAGCAGGTCGGTTTGTTCTTCGAGGGAGGGGGCGGTGGTGGGGATTTGGCCGAGGAAAACTTCGCCGGTGGTGCCATCGACGGAAATCCATTCGCCTTCGGCAACGGTGGTGGAGTCGCCGGTCACCGCGTTGGTGACGGTCATCGTGCGGGCTTCGAGGTCAATGCGGACGGCGGACGCCCCAACGATACAGGGGACGCCGAACTGCCGGGCGACGACGGCCGCGTGGGAGGTGGCGCCCCCTTCGGAGGTCAGAATCCCTTTCGCGGCGAGCATCCCGTGGACATCATCGGGTTTGGTGAACGGGCGGACCATGATCGTGGCCTGGCCGTGTTCTTTCGCCATTTTTTCGGTCATGTCGGCGTCAAAATAAATCTGGCCGACGGCGGCGCCGGGGGAGGCGTTGACGCCTTTGGCGAACAGTTTCCCCGCTTTGGCGGCGGCACGTTTGACCGCGTCATCGAATTGCGGGTGGAGGAGGGTGTCTACGTCGGAGGGGGTGACGCGTTTGACAGCTTCTTCTTTGGAGATGAGGCCTTCGTTTGCCATATCCACCGCGATTTTGACGGCGGCTTTGGCGGTGCGTTTCCCGTTACGGGTCTGGAGCATGTACAGTTTGCGGCGTTCGATGGTGAACTCCACATCCTGCATTTCGCGGTAGTGTTTTTCCAGGCGTTCGGCGATGGCGATGAATTCGGCATACGCTTCGGGCAGGGTATCTTTCATTTTAAGAACCGGGTCGGTGTTACGGATGCCGGCGACGACATCTTCGCCCTGCGCGTTGAGCAGGTAATCGCCAAACAGGATGGCCTCGCCCGTGGAGGGGTTACGGGTGAAGGCGACGCCGGTGCCGGAGTCGTTGCCCATGTTGCCGAAGACCATCGTCTGAATGTTGACGGCGGTGCCGAGGCTGTCGGGGATGTTGGTGGCGCGGCGGTAGTCAATGGCGCGCTTGCCCATCCAGGATTCAAACACGGCTTTGGTCGCCAGTTCGAGTTGTTTATAGACATCCTGCGGGAAATCTTCGCCGATGTGTTTTTTGTAGACTTCTTTGAAGGTGACGACGAGGGCCTGCCAGTCTTCGGCGGTCATTTCCACGTCGAGTTTGTAACCTTTTTGGGCTTTGTATTCGGCCATCGGGTGTTCGAACACCTCATCGTCCAGGTTGTAGACGGTGGTGCCGAACATTTCGATCAGGCGGCGGTACAAATCCCAAGCAAAGCGCGGGTTGTCCGTCAGTTTCGCAAGCCCAACTACCACTTCATCGTTCGTGCCGATGTTGAGGATGGTGTTCATCATGCCGGGCATGGAGAATTTGGCCCCGGAGCGGCAGGAAACCAACAGCGGATTGCTGGGGTCGCCAAATTTTTTGCCGGTGGCATTTTCGACCGCTTTGAGAGCGGCCACTTGCTGTTCCCATTGGCCTTCGGGGAAGGCGTCATTTTTGCGGAATTCGTTACAGGCTTCGGTGGTGACAGTAAAGCCTGGGGGCACGGGCACGCCCGCGCGGGTCATGTCGAACAACCCAGCCCCTTTACCGCCCAACAGACCACGGACAGCTTCCCAACTGCCGCCCATATGTTGTTCGGCTTCTTCAACTTCAGTAAAAAGATATACCCATTTTGTAGACATTGAGTCCTCCAAAAAAATAAAGAGATTGTGTATCAAGACCCTGAGATTTTTTGCTCCTGTTGCAAAACAAAAAGATTAACGAAGAAAGAACGGGTAGGAATTCGTAGGAACTAGAATTTTGTAGAACCGTAGATGTTTTTCTCAGTTCCCAGCATTCCGATGAGTTTCCATAAAGTCCAAAGATTCCAATCCCTTCATCGCTCAAAGTTTTCCTGAATTATTCAGTTGTAAAAAAAAGCCTTTAGGTCTTGAATAAGGCAATTTGAAGCCCAGGCATTGGCCCGGCGCAAACGGCATAGATTGTACCACGCACACAGTATCCAAAAATGGGAAAAGTAAAATTGCTCGTCCCCCTTCTACTTTACGGGGCAAAAGTCCCTCGGTTGAGAGGATAAAATGGCAGAAATCGAGTTAATGGGACGAAAGCCCCAACTCCCCCGCGCGGATCGCCAGGCCCCCAACAATGGTCTCAAACGGACTTAACTCCCGCAACCGATCATGCCCGAACTTGTCCCCCAACAGCCGAATGAACACCGGAATCTCCGAACTCCCGCCGGTGCGAAGGACGGCTTGAATCTGGTCGGCGCGCAAGCCGCTCAGGCGGAGGGTTTCGTCCAGCGCGGCGTTCACCTGTTCGACGTGATGCGTAATCAACCGTTCAAATTGTGGGCGGGTGATCAGGTCTCGAAGCGCCAACCCTTCTTTCTCCATGTTGATCCATGCCGTCGCCTCGTGAGACAGTTTGATTTTGGCGCGCTCAATTTCTTGAAAGAGCGAAAAGCCCAGGTTTTTGTTCACTAGCGTTTCCAGGCGCTGGATCGAGTCCGGGTCACTGCCGCGGCGGGCGTCGCGTAAGATAGAGGTGTACTCCGGGCGGGAGAGCAGGACCATCGTCTGCCAGCTTTCCAACATCCCCATCAAATGCGCGGGGAGCGGCATCCGGTTGCGGAGCGTGGCCCCCTCCCCGAAAAAGCGTTTGAGCGGTTGCATGATCTCCCGATCCAGATCGTCCCCCCCAAGCAAAACCCCAAATGTCGAAAGCACGCGCGGCGGTTCCCCACCCCCCACCTCCATCACCGTAAAATCCAACGTCCCCCCGCCGAAGTCGAAGACCAGGATCGGTTGTCGCTCTGCGGTCTGCTGGTGGAAAACGTACGCGGCGGCAATCGGTTCGTACTCAAAATGGATGTCTTCAAACCCCGCGAGGCGCGCCGCGGCCTCGATCTTTGCCTGCGCGCGGGCATCCGTCTCGGGTTCGTCGGAGAACTTGACCGGGCGACCGAGCACCACCCCGGTCGGTTCTTCGCCCGTGGCCTGGGCACACTTCGCGCGCAGGTCGCGGAGAATGATCGCAATCAATTCTTCCACTTGATAGTATTTGCCCAACACATCCGTCCCTTTGTAGGCAGGGTTACGGAGGGCGGTTTTGATAGATTGGATCAGCCGCCCGTTCGCGGCGGTATCCACCTGGGCAAAGAGGTCATCCCAATAAATGATCGGCCCACCGCCCCCGCCCACGACCATTTGCACTTCGCCGAGGTGACGCATCTCCCAAAAGACCGGGCGGCCCGTTTCGAGCGTCTGGTATTGGCGCACCGCTTCCGAGCCGGTGAAGTGTTCCTGGGCGCGGTTGACGAAGATGAACGAGCGGAGCATCCGGGGGTTGATACTGCCGGGGTCCAGTTCAAAGAGCCGGATTTTTCCCTCTTGATAGAGGGCGATGGAGGAGTTGGAGGTTCCGAAATCGAGGCCGACGTACATGGTGGGGAGAGGGGGGGAAAAGGGGAAAAGGAGAAAAGGAGAAAAGGGGAAGAGGGGAAGAGGGGTACGATTTCAGATGAGGGTTGTCCCCCGATTGTGACAAAATATATCAATCTCCAAACCGCACGCCTAACGCGGCGGGTGTCACCACAACTTCTCTGAAATTCTCAAACGTCAAATCTCGGACGGGCAACCCTAGAGCGAGTTTCGCCTTCTCGAACAGGTACACGTAGCTATCGTTGATCCGCGCCGCCCAATCTAGCTCCAGCCGGTGCGCCGCGGTTTGAATGCTGGCCGCGTCCGGCCCTTCGATCTCGGTGAACGTGCCAAGAGGAGTTTCGTCAAAAACGATTTCAACTGTCCGATTGGTAGTGGCGACTTCAGTCGCTTTTGAACGACTGAAGTCGCCACTACCAACATCCAGTGTATAAGTCGTCCGATACTTCTCATACACAAAACTCACTTCGTACCCCAACGCCTCAAACGTCGCTTGGGCGGCATCAAAATTATCCACCCCGAACTCGATCTCCTGCCGGGCGCGCACCCCGCCCTGCAGTTTTCCCGGCCCCTTGTACGTCACCCGCACCTTCGCATCCTGCCGCAGACGCAAGACCTGATACGAACGCCTCAGTGCCTGCTCCGGCGTGTCGAACCGTAGATTGGTTTCATGCACACGCGGCTTTTCCAGGTGCGCGCCGAGGATGTGCAACCGCTCGATGAACGCGCCCGGCTTGGAGAGGAGAAATTTAACTTCGAGTTCCATACTTTGTACCAAGAAACCGAGTTTTTCTTCCAAAAGCAGGAGCTTCTAACTTGTTTGGACACACCCAAAGCGAAATGTGCCTATTCTTTGTGAAAAACTCGGTTTCTGACTTACCGGGCTTTCCCATTACCTGCCGCGTGGACAAAGGCGCCAAACAACGCCCGCATTTCGGCTTGTTCGGGGAGCCATTCGGGGTGCCACTGCACCGCGAGACCAAACGGGTGGCCGGGTAACTCGACCGCTTCGGTGATCCCGTCCGGGGCGTAGGCCGTGGGGGTAAGGTCCGCGGCGAGACGGTGGATGCCCTGGTGGTGCAGGCTGTTCACCTGCACGATGGGCTGGCCGAGGATGTTTGCGAGTGTTGTGCCTTCGTCTACTTTGACGGGGTGGGCATGGTAATCCCGCGGACGTCCGGGGAAGAAGTCGTGTTTGAGGGCGTGGGGGTGTTGATCTTGAATGTGGGTGTACAGTGTGCCGCCAAGGGCGACGTTGACAATTTGCAGGCCGCGGCAGATGCCAAAAAACGGGGTTTGTTGGGTGACTGCTTCCCGCACGAGGTGGATTTCCATCTGATCGCGTTCGGCGTCAATTTCGTGGACAGTGGCGTGTGGGGTTCCGGCGTATCGCGCGGGGTCAATATCTCCCCCGCCGGTGAAGAGGATCCCGTGCACGGTTTGCAAAATTTGCGTGAGATCGTCATCCGCTAGGCCAACCGGGATGAGCACGGGCACGGCCCCCGCGCGGACCACGGCTTTGACGTAGGCTTCGGTGATGGAGACGTAAATATAGCCGCGTTGGCTATCGGTATGGAAAGTGGTAATGCCAATGAGGGGTTTGGTCATAGTTGTTTTTAGGCAGGGCACAGAAAACAGAAAAGGGCGCAGTGAGACACTGCACCCTTTGACGTTTCCTATATAGGTCTCCAGAATTTAGTTGGAGAATTTTTGTTTGAGGCGGGCGCTCTTGCCGGTGCGTTCGCGTAAGAAGTAAAGGCGGGAGCGGCGCACGAAAGACCGACGTTCAATGACGACTTTTTCGATCAGGGGGGAGCGGCGAAGGAAGGTGCGTTCGACACCAATCCCATTGCTCGCCACGCGGCGCACGGTGAAGTTGGCTTCATTGGCACCATCGCGGACACGAATTACGGTGCCACGGAAAACCTGGATACGTTCGCGGTTTCCTTCTTTGATGCGGACATGCACATCTACGACATCCCCAGGGCGTACCTGTGGAACGTTGGGGTTTTCTGGGGCAAGAACAGATTTCAATAAATCCTGGCTCATTTCAAATTCCTCAAAATTGCAAAATAAAACCGCCTCAGGCGGTGTAGCGGCTTAAATGGCGTAATGCTGTTTTTAGCAACGCGGGGCGAGATTGTAACATAGGGGAAAAAGTTTGGGAAGTGTAAGGTAAAATTGTCTTTCCCTATCTTTTTATTCAAGTGAGACCTTCCATGTCCTCCCCCTCTCCCACCTGCCTCAACTGCCATCGTACCGAGCACCAAGTCCCCCTCCTCAACCTCCGCTTCGGCGGGAAAGAAGGTTGGGTTTGTTCGCAGTGTCTGCCCATCTTGATCCACAAACCCCAACAACTCGCCGACAAACTAAACTTGTTGGAACCGCTTGACCCGGTCCCGGACGACGACTAGCCCCCACACAACGACAAGCTGAACCATCACTGACCCCACGGCCAGCCATAAATTCTCCCGTGTGTACAGCGTCACCCCCGGCACATGGAGATGGTACATCAAGAATACGGCGGGGTTCCCCAACCACGCATCGCGCGCCGTGCCCGTCGTCAACAGGCTCAACAGAATGCCATAAACCCCAACAAACGCCAGCGCGATCATCATCGCGCGTCGTCGGGTGGCCTGACCGGCGGCGAGCAGAAGTCCCATCCCGCTTGTGTACAGCCCCAAGGGGAGCGCGGTCAGGAAAAACAACTCCCCAAGCGGCTTCATTGCCAGCGGCCCGAACAACACCCGTTCCCACGCAAGCGCCAACCCAAACATCCCGGCCAATCCGGCCAATACCCACCCCCAACTCCCCAACAGCTTACCCGATAACAGCGTCCGGCCCTTCACGGGGAGCGTTTCCAAAAGTTCCGCCACCCCGAACTGGTGATCTTTGGGCCGTGTGTCCGCCGTAAAAAGCGGGAGCAGGATCACGACGATCATCGTCAGGCCCGTCAACGTTCCGAGCGCCATCTCGGTGACTTGTTCGCGTGCCGCGTCTGGGGGCAGGACTTCGGCCAACGAGGTAAATTCGTCCGCGTGCTGTATCCGGTTGTAGCCCGCACTGACGAGAAAGATGCCGGTGATCACGGCAAAGATGAGGGGGATCATCCGCGCCCGCCAGAGGAGGAGCATCTCGTAGCGGATCACGCCGAGGAGGGGGGAGGAGGGGAGATGGAGAAGAGGAGAAGATGCGAGGGGGGAAGAGGCGTGGGATTTTCGACGTTCAAAGAGCGTTTCGGTATCGCGCAGGGTGCGCAGGCCCCATCCGATCAACCCCAGCCCGATCCCGATCAAAATCGCCCGGTTCAGGGCATATTCCCCGCTCGAAACGCTCGCCGTGTCCAAAAAGGGCGCGACCGGCCACGCGTCCGGCCAGCGGGTCAGCACATACGGCCCGGTCATTTGCAAGCCAAAAAACGCCAGCACGACCATCCCTAACCCGTAGAGACTTTGCCGGGTTGATAGTGTCACAAACACCCCCAACCCTGCGAATAACAAACCCGGAGCCAGCCAGCGCGCAATACTCACCCCTACCGACCCCGGCACGGCCCCGGACGCGGACAGCACCCCTGTCGCGAGCAGAGCCAGTCCCCCTTGCAACGCCAGCATCACGCCCAACCGCTCGATCACCAGCCACGCGAGCGGACGTTTCGTCACCAGCAAAAGCTCCAACGGCTTTTCTTCGGCAGGCGAGAACAGCAAAGCGGCTTGAATCCCCATCGCAAGCGGCATCACCATCTCCAACAGGCGCGCGTCTGCAAAAAACGGGAACGTCTGCACAAAGCCGCCCTCGTCATCCAGCGGCAGAACCACGAGAAAAATCAGAAGCAACAGCGCAGGCGACAACCATCCTTGCATCTGCACACTTGCGCGCCAGGCAAACGGGGGAAAAAATTCGTAAGGCTTCATTTCATCACTCCTCACTTCCCCATCACTTTTCCTTCATCAACCACATATACCCATCTTCCAGACTCGGCTCGGCGGGTTGGGCGGGGTACTGACTTTCGGGTTTACCGACCACGCGGTATTGCACCCCCTCCGCCAGTTGCAGGGTGGAGACGATGGTCAGGCCCCCATCCGGGCGCGCCCCGTCCGTCATCGTGATATTCCACACATTCCCCCGCGCCTGGGCGATCAACTCGCGCGGACTGCCCCGGTAGAGCACCTGCCCCTGCCGGATCACGGCGAGGTCGTTGCAACTCTGCCCGATGTCTTCGACGATGTGGGTGGAGAGGATGACGGTACAGCGCGCGGCGGTGTCCACCAGCAGGTTGCGGAAGCGGATGCGCTCTTCGGGGTCGAGGCCCGCGGTGGGTTCGTCTACGATGATGAGTTGCGGGGAGCCGAGAAGGGCTTGTGCGATGCCGACGCGGCGTTTCATCCCGCCGGAGTAGGTTTTGATGCGGGCGTTGGCTTTATCGGTCAGGCGAACGAGGTCGAGCAGTTCCGTGATCTGGCGTTTGCGGGCATTGCCGTCATTGATGCCTTTGAGGATGGCAATGTAATCGAGGAATTCGGCGGCGGTCAGGTCGGGGTAGAGGCCGAGTTCCTGCGGGAGGTAGCCCAATGACTCTTTGACAGCCTGCTTTCCGGCAGGGGTGGTGAGGTTGTGTCCGAGGATCGTGGCGGTCCCCCCGGTCGGGGAGAGAATCCCCGCGAGGATGCGCATGAGGGTGGTTTTCCCCGCGCCGTTGGGGCCGAGCAGGCCGAACATGCCGGTGCCAATTTCGAGCGTGACCTCACGCAGGGCGTGGACGTTGCCGGGGTAGGTTTTGGAGAGGGAGGAGATGGTGATCATGGGGGTATTCCGTAATGAGTATTGCGTAATGAGTGATAAGTAAGAGTTCGTAGTGAGGCACGTAGTCTTCGGAGTGCCGTCAGCGGCACTGGCGGTTTATTTTGCAAAAATACCCTCACTACGAACCGGGGTTAGCGGGTTTGGACATACTTCCGGGCAAAAAACCAGAGAACGCCCAATTCCACCAACCCCACGCCGACGGTCTGCCAAAGGGCCGTCACACTATCGAAGTTGGTGGAATAAATAGAGCCGGACATGGTTTCAAACGTGCCATCAATGAAGTAGGAATAAAACGGCGACCGGGCAGGGCTGGCGATTTCCCACCACGCATAATCAATCACGCCGTTGTGACTGGCAACAGCGACGGTCATCAACACCAAACAGGCAAAAGTGAAGAGCGCGCTGATGGCAAAGGCGCGTTTGCGGGTGGGTTGTCCGGCGGCGAGAAGGATGGCGGTGGTCGTGTTCAGCAAAATGAGCGCGCCACCCCCCCCCAACCAGGCCGAGAGAATCATGGGCAGGTAAATTTCGCGGAACATCACCTTCCAGAAAATGGTGACTATGATCATCGCCCCCACCAGCCCGGAGAGCGCGACCGCCACCGCGCCGAGCATTTTCCCGTTCAGATATGTCCCCGCGCCGAGGGGGAGCGCGTCCAGAATCTCCCGCACGCCGTACTGCCGATCTTTAGGGATGATTTCCGACATCATCAGCGGGGCGAGGACGATCAGAATCAGATACGCCGCGGCCCACGAGAAAAATTGCACCGTGGAGGTGATGAAGATGGCATATTCCTGTATTTGCGCGGCACTCATTTTGTCGAGCAAAGACAGATTCTCATTGGCCGCGTCGCCGTAGACAAAAAACGCAAAAAAGACAGGCAGAGCCACGAGCGAAAGCGTCAGCACGGGGGCGGCGCGTTGACGCCAGAGCATGAGGAATTCGTAGCGGGCGATGGCCATACATTGGGAGAGGGATTGGGGGAGGGAGGGTGTCATAGCGTAAAACGTAGAGCGTAGAACGGGGGAGTGATGAAGTGATGAGTAACGAGTAACGAGTAATGAGTAATGAGTAATGAGTAATGAGTTGGGAGCATCCTGAGCGAAGCGGGAAACGACTCGACTCTAGAAATACTTTTGTCCAGCGCAGTCGAAGGATGCGGGTTGCGCCACACCTCACGACTTCGACGCGGTCAACAACTTCTCGACATCCTTCAACTGCCGGAAGGCAAAGGCCAGGAACAACGCCCCGACGAACAACACCCACACCGGATGCAATCGGGGGTCAATCGCCGTCGCGGCGGATTCAGGACGCAGATACACATGCACAGGCCAGAGATGCGGCCAACGCAGGAGGATGCGGTCTGCCATAAAGGCCAACCCAAACCACAGGATGATATTCATCGTCATGCCAAAGACCGGTTGGCGGGAGGTGAACGTGATAAACAGCGCGACGCTGACGAAAAACAAGAACGGCGGCACCCAGACCACCAACAGCCCCCACCCCTCCCACGCGGTGCGCGCCAGCACGATCAGATTCCCAACGAGGGCAAGCGCCGTGTACGGAGCGACCAGCACCCCCAACCGCTCCCAGATCAGCCACGCGAACGGGCGGGGGGTGACGAGCAAGCCTTCCATAAACGGCTCGTCGCCGGGCGAAAAGAGAAACGCGGCATGACAGGCGGCGATCAACGGCAGGAGGCTCATCACCGCGCGGCGGGGTTCAAACGGGGTCAGTTCGGGCGTAGTTGTAGCGAGTGGGGCGAGGAGGGTGATTGGCAGGACGATCAGCGCCGCGCCTGCGAAAGGCATCCACCCCACGAGCCGAAAACTGACCGCCCACGCGGAGACCCACCGGCGGAAACCCTCCCACCCCGACGTTTTCCACCCCCGCACAACCGCCCAAAGCAGATACGCGCCGATGGCCGTCATCCCCGCGAGGACGTAGGGAATCGCTTCACCCATTGTGTGCATCATACCGGCGCTCACGCCCGCCTCCCGAGCATTTGCCCCTCGCGTCCGGCGAGCCAAAAGGCCAGCACACCCAAACAAAGGGCCAGCGTCCAAAGCCAGGGGCGGATTTCCGGGGCGAGTAAATTGGGGAGAAAGAAGATGATCGGTTCGGACGGGGCAAACGCGCGGAAGGCTTGCACCATCCAAAGGCCCAAACTGGCGACCACGCCCGCGAGCGAATCCCCGGTGAGGACGGTGAGGAACAGGGCGAGGGCGGAGAGCGAGGTCATCGGGGCGAGCCACAACCCGATCAGGGCGGGCAAAGAGATAGGGGCTGTCAGCCCCAAAAATCCGGCGACTATCACGCTCAGACTGGCGAGCAGGCCCAGGGCGAGGTTGAACCCAAAAACGAGGGTGAGCCGGGCGAGCAGGATTTGGCGTTGGGTGACGGGGGTGGCCTCCTCGATTTCCACGGCGGGGTCAACACCGGGGCCGTAGAGGAAGGAGATGCCCATCGCCGCGACGAGCGGGGCGACGAGGGCCAGCGCGAACCCGTCCGGGGTCGGGGTGCCGTCGGGTAACGTGCCCCCGGTCGGGATCAGAATCGAGATTCCCGCACCAAGCATTATCACGAGGGCGGACGCGGCCCAGATTTCCCGGCGGACGATGTAGAGTTGGGAGCGGAGGAGGAGGAGAGAAGAGGAGATGAGGGGAAGAGGAGAAAAGGAGTGCGAGGGGAGGGAAGGGGTGAGGGTGGCGAGGAGACGGGCGGTGTCCGCGGGGGTAGGGGTGGGGGTGCGCCAGGTTTGGAGGCGTTCGACGGTGGGGAGGAGGTCGGCGGCCTGGGTTTCGGAGGCGAGGTCTTCGGCGAGGTGTTTGAGGTCGTTCATGTTTTTTTTTGCCACGAATTTCACGAATTTTTCGAATTGTTTTTTTGTGGAATTCGTGTAATTCGTGGCTAAGATTCGAGGAGGTCTTTAAGGCGGCTCAACCCAATGCTCAACCGCGATTTGACCGTGCCGACGGGGATGTTGAGGGTTTCGGCGATTTCGGCGAGGGAGAGGTCTTGGTAATAGCGAAGGATGATGGTTTCGCGTTGGAGGGCGGGGAGTTGGGCAAGGGCGGCGATGACTTGCCGGGCGTCGTCGTGGGCGAGGAAGGTGGGTTCGGGCTGGTTGGGGTCGGGGAGGGCGAGCGTGCCGGTTTGGATGGGGTCGGTGCGGCGGGTGTCGGCGCGTTTGAAGTGGTCGCGGGCAAGGTTGGTGGCGATGGCGTAGAGCCAGGGTTTGAAGCGTTGCGCGGGGTGATACTGGCGGATGTTGCGGAGGATGCGGAGAAAGGTTTCCTGGACGAGGTCTTCCGCCAGGGGCCGGTCGCCGCCCGTCATCCGGTAGAGGTAGCCGAGCAGGGGTGCGTGATGGCGTTCGACGAGGGCGTTCAGTGCGCGGGAATCGCCACGCTGAATGGCGCGGGCGAGGTCTTCGTCGGGGAGGGTGTCCGGGGTGGGCAAGGGGGCGATCCTGTGAGAGGGGTTTGTCGCGAGGTTGCCCAGATATTCTAAACCGGATGGGAGGGCTGTGTTCATTAACCCTGGTACGAGATGGAGGGGGAAAGGTTCATTTTCACCCCCTCTTTTGAAACTCCCCTCAAATCCCTTATAATAAACACGGGAAGGGCGCACTTTTCGGGCAAAACCCCTTGTTCCACTCGCCCCTGGAGGCCCCCATGAAACCCCGCATCCTTCTCCTCCCCCTGTTCCTCCTCATCCTCCTCACCCTCCCCAAAAACGCCCGTGCCCAAACGGACGACCC
>JABWBV010000726.1 GCA_013359445.1 Anaerolineales bacterium
CCATCATCGTCAAAAACGTCAAAAAAGGCGGCAAAATCTACCCCCTCGCCTGGGACTTGGGCCGCGAATTGGGGAAAGTGTATACGTTGAAAGATGAAAAAATCTGGTGCCAAAATGATCAACGCCTCGCCCCCTACGGCATGGGGAGCGCGTGGGTGAGTAATACGTTTCACCAGTATTGTTTGCAGTTTCGGAATGAAGTGTGAGCGGTTATCGGTTGACTGGTTGATCAGTAAATTGGGAACCGATCAACCAGTCAACCGATCAACCAATCCCCAAATCAACCATGCTCACCCCCTCCGACCTCCTCCACCTCCCCTACACTCCCGACCTCACCACTGCGGGGATCGCCTACGCCTGCCGCTCGCTCGCGTACACGTATGATCGGATGGGGGGTACGCCCGCCGACCGCCTCCGCCGGATCGTTGCGGGGATTGGGGTCGAACTCGCCTTTCGCCGCCTGCTGACCGCCGAAAATGTCCCGCACGATCTCTTGGGGGCCACCCCGTTCACCGACCCGGATCGGTACGATGTTGCCGTCGGGGGTCGCCGGTGCGACCTCAAAAGTTACCTCATTTATCGCAAAGACCGCATCCAGGCCCTGCGCGCGCACCCCGAAAACCTGCTCGCCGCCGAGGCCCTCGTCCCTGCGGATCAACTCGCGTCCGATCATCTCCACGACGAAGATTTGTATGTGTTCGCCTTTTTTGCCGCCCTGCTGACGCCGCACACTCGCGATGTTCTCCGCGCCCGTGCCGCCGGGCAACCCGTTTACCTCCTCCACGCCCTGCCCGACCGGTGGGCGCGCTCGCTCAACTGGCGCACGTTGGGCCGGTTGGTGCTCAAAACCGAAACGCCCGCCCCGTTCCCCCTTGAAATCGGCGGACAGAGCGAAGATCGCAAATTCAAAGAGGCCAAACTGACCCTCCGCCCTGGCGAGAGAACCCTCCTACCCGGCGACTGGTACGGGGTCAGTTACCTGTCTGGGGCAGAAATTCCCCCCGCGCGGGTCGGGATTCACAGTCCGGCGCTGGAGGAGACGTACGTCATTCAGCCCCACGAATGGGCAAACATTTGGGTGTACGGGATGGAGATCATCCTCGCAGGGTACATCACGCGCGGGGAGTTCCGGCGTCGGGCGCGGCGTATCCCCGCGGGGAGTCCGGTTTTTCAATACAACCACACCCAAACGGACAATATGTTCGTGCCCGTTTCCGAGTTGCATCCCCTGCCCGATTTGTTCATCCGTGCCCAGAATTGGGACGCGAAAAATGCTTAATCTTCGTAGTTTGCCCGCGCGTTTGGTGCTTGGGTTTGTCGCCCTCGTGATCATCACGGCCCTCGCCGTGGGCATTCCCGCCATCCTGATCCTCCGTGCCCAACTTGACGTGCAAGCGCAAAGTCAGATCACCCAGGGGCAACGTTCCACGCAAGCCTTGCTCGCCGCCCAACAAAAAGACCTGACCAACCTGGCCCTGCTGACTGCCCAACGTCCCACTTTGCGCCAACTGATGGGGGAATCTTCGGAAACGTTGACCCCCTACCTCGAAACCCTCCGCACCGGTGCAGACCTGACCCTGATCGCCCTCTGCGCCTCCGACGGAACGTTAACAGCTTCCGCGGGGCCGCTGGCTCCCGATCTCTGCACCACCCCCGAAACCACCCGTTTCCAGCCTGCCCCGGAAACAACCCTGTGGCTTCTCGCCTCCCACCCCCTCGACGACCCCACACAAGGCTTTGTCGTCGTTGGCCTGCGGTTGGATGACGCCTTCGCCGCTACTCTCCGCGACCAGACCGGCCTGGATCAAATCTTTCTCGTGGACGGTCAAATCGCCGCCGCGACGTTCCCCGTCGCCACCCTGGTCGAGTTTGTGCTCCCTCCGTCCGGGACTTCTGCCTTCACCCTGAACGGGGAGCCGTATCTTTTCGTGCGTACTTCCCTCACCGCAGGGGCAGAAAACCTTGTGGCATTTCCCATCACCTCCATCATCGAAACGCGTCGTCAGTTAACCCAACTGATTTTGATCACCATGTCCGGCATTGCCCTGGCCAGCACCTTTGTCGGGGTCTTGCTCGCGCAAGGGATCAGCCGCCCGCTTTCGGCCTTGCGCGCGGCCGCCGCTACCCTCCGCAAAGGGGATTTAGCCGCCCCCATACACGTCCCCACCCATGTCCCCGAAGTGAGCATTGTCGCCTCCGCCCTCGAAGATTCCCGCGTGGCCCTGCAACACACCCTCGGCGAACTTCGCCGCGAACGGGACTGGATCGAACACCTGCTGGAATCCATCGTGGAAGGGGTCGTCACGCTCGACCCGCGCGGGCACATCACTTACTTCAGCCGGGGGGCGGAACGGATCACCGGGTGGGCACAAGCCGACACCCTGGGCCGCCTGTGCGACGAAATCTTTCACCCCGCCGACGGGCGCAAGTTCAGCGAATGTATTCCTGCCCCGGATCGCCAGCAAAAAGTCACGCTTACGTTGCACGATGGACATCAGGCGACCCTCGCCATCACCGGCGCGCGGTTGGCCCCCCCGGTCGCGAGCAGTGCCCGCGTCGCCCTCGTCCTCCGCGATGTCACCGAGGAAGATGCCATGCGCCATTTATTGGGCGATTTTTTGGCGAACATCACCCACGAATTCCGCACGCCGCTCACCACGATTCTCTCCGCTTCGGAACTGCTGCGCACCTATGACGGGCGCTTCTCGGACAAGGAGCGCATTGAAATCCTGGACGACATCCGCAGCGCCGTCGGCCGCATGACCCTGATGCTCGACCAGGTGCTCACGATCAGCCGGTCCGACGCCGGCCGGCTGGAGTTCCGGCCCGAGCCGGTATCCGTCGCCGGATTCGCGCGCGACCTGCTCGGCAAGCTGGAAAAGGCCGCCCTCGGCAGCCACCGCTTCGTC
>JABWBV010000727.1 GCA_013359445.1 Anaerolineales bacterium
CCTGTGCGAGGGCGACGGTTGCTCTCCGGCAGGGAGGGCAAATCCACTGGTAGTGTTCAACCGGTGAGTCTGGCATCTCATACCGGTAGCCAAGTTCCTGCTCTACCTGAATGAGATCGTGGACATGCATCAGGGAAGTAAAGGGTTGTCCACACCGGCGGCAATGGGCGGCCTCTTCTTGTTTCCCGACATCTTTGTAAAAACGCACCCCCAGTTGGGCAGGGCGTTGGAAAATGTGGAAAAATTTGCCAAACGGGAGCCAGAGAAAGGTGGCGATGACGGTGATGGCGTGCAGGATGGCAATGAAGTCGTAGGCGTAACCTTTCAACCAGGTATAACTGGCGGTGAGCATCAGCCCACTGATACTGACGGCGAAGAGGAGAATGAGCGGCAGGAAATCTTCGGTGAACAATTGCAGGGCCGCCGCACCTTCATCCCGCATCCGGCGGCGCATGGCCAGCATCACCCCGGCGATCACGATGAAGGACGACCAGACCAGCCCGTGAAACATCATAAAGGCCATAATCGAGTCCACCGGGAAAGTGAAGGCCGGGAAGCCAAACACAAACGCCTGATAAACGTGAATGTTTTCGGGGATGGACTCAAAATGAAGCCAACCAAACACAAGGGGAAAGGTGATCCCGATGGCGATGATGCACCCCCACATGATCAACAGATGGGTCGCGCCGCGCATTCGGTCGCGGGCGACGATAAATCGGTTGATTAAAATATCGTTGAACACATATCCCCCCCACCCTTTCAAATTTTGCAGGATATACCCCGGCTTGAGAAAGACCTGCCAGCCGCGCTTCCAGTACATCGCCGTCGGGGGGCGCTGAAGCCACATCGCGTAGCGGTAGGTCAGGCCAAAGGTGGCAAACAGGACAGAGGCGGTATAAGCGACTAGCGCGGCGTCAAAATGGGCCAGGTTACGGGAACCGATCCAGATGAATAAGCCTAGTAAGAGGGTCGTGCCTGCACCCCAAGCTGTCGCTTTGGTAACTTCTCGGCTCATGGGTTAGCTCCGTTTAGGGGATTGAGGAAATGGGGTCACAATAGCTCATTTTCATCATACCATGCCGCCCCGATTAAACAAAGAAATTTTTTGGGGAGATAAGTGGCTGTCCAGAGTTGAGAGTCTCCCAAAAAAAAGGGTAGGTGAGACACGTACATGCCTCACCTACCCTTTTTTTGTGCGAAGCCTTTTCTTTTTAAGCCTGTACAGCCAGAAAACTTGACCAGACTTCTGCGGCGACGGGGGCGGGTTGGTAATATGCGAGTGTGGCGCATCCCCGGCAAAGTATTTGATGATCCTGATAGATTTCCCGCTGGTTGATGATTTCCTCACCGCACAGATCACATTGAACGCGCAAACCTGGGCGGCTGAGAATTTCGCGAAGGGGCTTGGTGAGGGCCACCTCTTGAAAGGTGAAAAGCTCATCCACTGGCATTCGCTGGTACCCTTCTAGTTGGGCAAAGTAATGACGATGTTCGTCTGGAGCATATTTCCAGGCGCGCTCGCGGACATTTGCACGAGGGGCCAGGCGAAGGGCACGCTCGGTTTTTACCGCAATAAACGTGGCGGCGATTTTTCCATAGTCCTCAATCCGCAAGGTCCGGTGACCGACGGAGCAACCGGTAGCCACTTCGATCCCGTCGGCAAAACAGCCATCTGTTTCGAGGATGATCAACAAGCCTTTGTCTTTACGCGGGAGGGCCAGCCCAAGCGCGGCTGCGCCAGCCAGCCCCATGCGCGCCCCCAACACCTGTCGAGGGCAGAGGTGCGTATGGCGGGAGGAAGAAATTTCGAGGAGGGTTTGTAAGTTGGACATAGAGATTTCAATGAACTGGGATATTTGCCTGGAATTTTTCAGGGTTGGTTGTCAGTCTGGCTTGTTGTGGAAGTTCCTCATCAAGAGAATACACCAGTATCCACATCGCAATTAAACCATAAAATGCCTGCACACTGAGTTGCGAGGCGTATCCTCCAGCTGCCAGCAAGAGAATGACCCAGCCCAACACATGCTTCTCGCGGAACGCCTTCAAGAGTGCGATGCTGGCTGCCCACAGACTCACCACATAGAGCGGCCAGGGCAAAAAAAGCGTCAAACCAACCGACCAGATAGAGAAAATACCCGCCATCGCGGGGACGGAGAGGAACATCCCCATAAAAACCAGGGCGGGGAGTGCGGCCAGGAGCCATTCCCGCCGGGTGGCACCCCTTCCGGCAACCCATCCAAACCCTACCCCACTCAGAGCCACCAGAGCCTCCCCAATATTGAAAAACATCAGCCCATAGGCAGGCGGCCCTGGCAAATGGAGCGTTTCATATAAGGATGGAATCAACTGGTACAGACTGCTGATCATCAAGGCCAGGAGGGGCAACAGTAACCAGAGATGCCGCCGGACGCGCCAGAAAAAGATGCTAAAGGCTATCAGCAAAAGCACATGATTCGCCACCGCCAACCAGCCTACTGCCGGGATAAACAGAAAGAGCAGGCTCAACCCACCAAGTCCCCCCAGAATGAGCGGGAAGACGCGGTTTCGACGGGACTGCCATTCCTGCCAGGCTACCCACCCCAACGCGGCCAGGGCCAGTAACCCCGCCAGGGTGGATGCGCCCTGCCCAAACCCTGCTGTGACCTGATAGACGGTGATCCACGCGGGGGATTTGGGGATGAACACCCCCGCGCGGGTGAGCGTGCGTGTGATCAGCCAGTCGAGAAGCGCGGCAAAGGTCAGCCAGCGAAGGAGAGGGGGGACTTGGTTATTCATTGGGCAGTTTGGCGGCGATGATGCCAACGGACATCATGAACACGACCAGCGCGCCGATGATGATCCAAAAGATAAGCGGGAAACCTGTATCTGTTGGCGTCACGGTCTCGGAGGGTTGGACGAGGGTTACAGGG
>JABWBV010000728.1 GCA_013359445.1 Anaerolineales bacterium
TAGGCCTACCGCAGAACTTGCATAATTTACTGAAAACGGGATGTTTTCATTTTTATCTGCCACGGCAACCGGAAAAATTTCACAATTATCAATGGTATTCTCGGTGAGATTGGTTTGTAAAAAATATGCACATACAGGATTGGCCTCAAAACTATAAACGAGTCCATTTTGTCCCACGGTTTTCGAAAGAAAAATGGAGTAATACCCTAGGTTTGCACCAATGTCATAAACTGTCCAACCTGTTTGAACCTTCGCCAGCGCCCATTGAAAGGCATTTTTTTCGTAGTTGCTAATCAGTTGTGCTTCCCATTCGTTTGGAGCCCATAGCCAGATGTTTTTATCTACCTGAACCTTTTGTGGAGAATAATTTAACGTCTTATGTGCGATAACTTCAAAAGGATACCGGACGAATCCGTTTTTGTCAGTCCAACGCCATTTCAATATGAGTTGATAGTTTCCAGGAGTTTCAGGATAATAACGAAAGGTTTTTGACTTGATCCAATCTGAGAGGGGCTTTAAGTAAAATATGTTCCCTTGTTTTAAAAACACTTGATATTCCAATTCTGGGGCTTCCCAAGTGATGAGAAATTCACCCGTGTCACCAAGCGTCAGTATTGTTTGTTTGTTTGTTTGTTTGTTTGTTTGTTTGTTTGTTTGTTTGTTTGTTGTGATTGTTAACATACTGCCTCCTTTTTGTCATCAACGAATAGATTATCAGCGGATAAAAATTGGGGTAGTGGGGGCTTCAGCTCCAAAATCAGGCACTTAAGTGCTACGAACGGAATCTTTCAGTTACTGAACTTCCCGAACGGAATTCCCATACGTTTTTGTGCTCATCCTTCTCAATTTGTCGGATACCTCTCCAACGCCTTCATAATCTCCTCTTCTACAACCAATTCATCTAATGGCCCAACCCACTGCCATAACACGGTGCCATCGGGGGCGAGGAGGATGTAGGTGGAGCGGCGGAGCACCTGGTAATGTTCGATGACGGGGTCGGAATCGGGGTCGTCCCAGTCAAGATGTACAAAATCAATTTGCTCTTTGTAGAGATTTTCCAGGTTGCCCACGGCACCCATATTTCCTCGTCAGGTACTTCACCAGTTAGCGTAGATGTTGAGGAATTGCACGCGCCCGGTTTGGGTGATGATGGCGATGTCTTGTGCCGGGTACAGACTCCCTTCGTTCCCGCCGGAGATGGCGGAGGCAAAAAACAGACCGGTCGGCAGGGGTGGGGTAGGGGGAACCGCGCGGGTGGGCAGGGGATCAGCTGTTGGGACGGAGACCGCGAGAGGCGTGGAAGAGGGGATGATTTCGGAAAACGGCGTCTCTGTCGGGGATAGCGCATTCGCGGGGGTGCAGGCGCTCGTCAGGAGCAGACCCAGGAGGGGCAGGAGAAATAACGGCTGGTTTCTCAAAATTAGCGCCCGTCTGACCGTGTCCCATTTGCCCAGGCTTTCTTGACTGTATACGTGGGTTTGGCTTGGGATTCGTGATACGTCCGCACCAACAACTCGGCAATCAACCCCATCAAAATTGATTGGAACCCCATCATCACCAACATGACCGCGATGATAAAAAACGGGGACGTTAACACAAACGTGCCAAAAAGAATCCGCCGAAGCATCAACAACAACATCCCTATGGCACTGATCGCCATGAGCGCAAGCCCCGCGCCCCCAAACAGGTAAATGGGCTTTTGGGCGAAACTGAGCAGAAACTTGACTGTGAACAGGTCCAGCACCACTTTGGCCGTGCGTTCCAGCCCGTACTTCGTTTTGCCGAAGCGCCGGGCATGGTGCGTGACGGGGAGTTCCACAATTTTGGCTCCCACGGACCCCGCGTAAGCCGGGATGAAGCGGTGCATTTCGCCGTACAAGCGGAAGCCGGTAATCACCTCGCGGCGGTAGGCTTTCAGGGTACAGCCATAATCGTGTAAATGCACCCCCGTCACCCAGGAGATCAGACTATTGGCCATGCGGGAGGGCAGGGTACGGGTGACAAACTCATCCTGCCGGTCGAACCGCCATCCGCTGACGACATCGTACCCCTCATCGAGTTTGGCGAGCATCCGGGGGATGTCTACCGGGTCGTTTTGCAGGTCGGCGTCCATCAGGATGATGACCTCGCCTGTGGCATGGTCAATCCCGGCGGCGATCGCGGTGGTTTGGCCGAAATTGCGGCGCAAAATGACGGCGCGCACGTGTTCTGGATCGGCCAAAGCCAGGGTTTCTAAAATTTCGGCACTTTTGTCACGGCTCCCGTCGTCCACCAGGATCACTTCCCAGGGTTGGTCGAGGGTGTCGAGGGTGTGATGTAAAGCCTGATGCAACAGGGGCAGGCTCTCTTCTTCGTTGTAAACAGGGATAATGATGGAAATGCTCATGGGGCTAAGTCAAAGGAGTTAAATAGGGTGGGGTGCGTAGAGGTGTTTCGATTTTAACGCGTGCGAGTATAAAAGCAATCTTGTGGGCTGTCTACCTTCTTTTCCCAATTTTGCGTCCCCTACTCCCCGCACCCACGCAAATCCAACAGCCTGCGAAAACGGTCACGTTCCGCACTTTGGTGCTCGGAAAGGATCACCACACAAGCCGCTTGGAGTTCGGCGTGGGCTTCGGCGGAAAGGTTGCCCCACCATTTTTCATTCACATACACAAACGCATAATTTTCGGCGAGTAACCCGGCCCGTGTGGGGGCTTCGACCAGCGCCTGCCAGGTCGGATTGGGCTGAATCCCGGTGAAATAATCCCCCTCGACCGCGTGATTCAACCGCCCGGTGATCACAGTCCCCTGCCAGTTATCGGGGTCGAAAATCTCGGCTTCCGCGGGGAGCGTGTCCCAAACCTCCTTCACGACGAGCGCGTCCAACTCATCGAACTTCGCCGCAATCATCGGACGGTTTGC
>JABWBV010000729.1 GCA_013359445.1 Anaerolineales bacterium
TTGCGTCGGGCGATGTCTCACTTCGATCCCGGCGAAAAAATGAAAACGCTCAAAGAAAATTTCCTGCAAGGTGCGCTCGAAAAAAGCCGCGTACCGCGTGAAATTGGCGCGCAAATCTGGGAGTTGATGGCCGCGTTTGCCGGGTATGGGTTCCCCAAAGCGCATGCCGCCAGTTACGCACAAGTGGCCTGGCAATCCGCCTGGTGCAAAGCGCATTTTCCGGCGGAATTTATGGCCGCGGTGCTGGCAAATTGGGGTGGTTTTTATTCGCAACGGGTGTATTTAAATGAGACGCGCCGAATGGGTTTGACCGTGCGTCCGCCCCACATCAACCATGCTGGCCCGGAATTTAAAGTCGCCTACCCCAAAGGGGAACCGGTGTTGTACATGGGGCTAAACCAGGTGCGGGACCTGACCCGCCACACCCAGGCCCGAATCCTCGCCCACCGCCCTTTTCGCACGCTCGAACAATTTCTCACCCAGGTAGACCCCCGCCCCAAAGAGGTGGAAAATCTCATTCGCGTCGGCGCGTTGGCTGGGCTGGGCACGATTTCCGGTTTGTTGGCGCGGGTACAAAAAGGAACCTGGCACCACGCCCAACCCTTTTTGTTTGCCCTCGACGACGGTGAACCCGCCGAAGAAACCTGGACGCTAGCCGAACGCATTGCTGCGCAACAAGAAATCCTCGGTGCGAGTCTGGACGCCCACCTGCTGGAATTGCTTCCCCCCGCTCTGCTGACCGAACTCGAACCCACCCCCATCGAGCATGCCCTCCAACAGCCGGGCGAGACCGTACGCGTCCTGGGCATCCGGCAGACATTCCAGCGTTTTTTCCATGCCGGAGAAATGCGGAGTGTGTTGGAGCTAGAAGATTTAAGCGGCGTGATTCCGGTGGTGTTTTCGCCTGCCTTGCACCGTCGCTATCAAAAAGAACTCAACTCCCGCGCCCCCCTGCTCATCACCGGAGAAATTCAGGTAGACCCGCTTTGGTTTGAGGGGGTGCTGGTGGCCCAACGTGTGCAGGTCATCCCCCAATGATAGAATACGCCTCATGAATTCTCCCGAAACCCGCACCCTCCAAACCCTCCCCGAAGCCCTCCGCCACCCTTCTCTGCTGGCATTATTCCGCCTTGCCCTTGCCGAAGACCTGTCCCCGGACGCGACCCTCCCCTCAAACCTGATCGCCGCCGATGTGACCAGTGCCGCCACCCTCCCCGCCGACCTGACCCTGACCGCGCGGATCACCGCGAAACAAGCAGGGATCGTGGCCGGACTCCCCGTCGCCGCCGCCGTCTTCCAATACGTAGACGCCGACCTGATCCCCACCATCCTCCTCCCCGACGGCACCCCCGTCGAACCCGGCACCCTACTGATGACCGTCACCGGCCCCGGACGCGCGCTCCTCCTCGCCGAACGCACCGCACTCAACTTTCTCGGGCGCATGTCTGGCATCGCCACCCTCACTCGCCAGTTCACGGACGCCCTCGCCGGAACCCACGCCCAAATGCTCGACACCCGCAAAACCGTGCCGGGGTTCCGTCTGCTCGACAAATACGCCGTCCGCATGGGTGGGGGCGCGAATCATCGGATGGGGCTGTACGATATGGCGCTGATCAAAGACAATCACATTGACGGTGCGGGAAGCCTGGAAGCGGCGGTTCGCGGCGTGCGTGAAAAGTACGGCGATCAACTCCCCATCGAAATCGAAGTGAAAGACTTGAACGAACTCGACCTCGCCCTTCACCTTCCTGTTGACCGGATCATGCTCGACAACATGAGTTTGGATGATATGCGAGAGGCGGTGAATAGAAGAGATCGCAGCATGTTGAGCGGAGGCTTTGCGAAGTCGAAACATGCGGGGCGCGCCATCCTCCTCGAAGCCTCCGGCAACGTCACCCTCGACACCGTCCGCGCCATCGCCGAAACCGGAGTGGACTTTATTTCCTCGGGCGCATTGACGCATTCGGTGAAGGTATTTGATGTGAGTATGCGGTTGTTGGTTCAGAGGTCAGGACCTGAAACATGAAACTTTTTCGAGGATTCTTAATCGTTGTTCTGGGGATAGCCGCTTTGAGTTTGATCGCATGTCAATCAATCCCCAATACAGAGCAGACTGAATGTGAACCTGTCAAAAGCCCATTCCCAACCCCCGGTGGGGAAGCAGATGCTTTTCAATTCAATCCAAATATCGACATTGGTCGCGTTTGTAGCTTTCGTGGACAAGTGTCAATGGGGGAGATTTATCAACATCCCATCACAGAGGAACTTGTTTTTTGCCTTGTGCCCTATACAAGCTGGCACGAGAATGATGGCTGGGAGATCGTTATTACTGACACATTAGAAAATCCATGTAGCGACAGTTTTGTCCCGCTCGTTACGCCTCCATTTCACGGGATGAATGCCATTGATATCGCAGGGTGGCATTTTAGAAATGAAGGAAACACTGCCAAAAATGATGGCAGTGTAAACGCCCCACAAAAAGAACGAGAATTCAACTTTGTTTTCAATCAAGAAGATTATGAAGCGATCTCCAATGCCTACAATTCTTCATGCTGGCCTCCGTCCGCAGAATGTGCTCCCGGCGATCCTGATCTTTCCCAAATTCCACGTTCCCGTGGTGTCGTTACCATAACCAATTTAACACTGGGTAATTTAATTCCTAACGAGAAGGCCTGGATTGAAGCCATGGAATTTGAGGTCAAGATTTACTTGCCCGTCGAGTAAATCGAGTAACCGTTCAATCTAGAGAAGAAGGTTCCGAAAAAAGGATGGGTGGGGGATAAACAAGAGGAAAAAAGAACGAATAAAATTCTAAGTGTACAAACAACAACAACGATGATATAATCCCAACCACACAAAGTGTAAAATACACAATAACAAAACGGCAAACTAACCAACTAAC
>JABWBV010000730.1 GCA_013359445.1 Anaerolineales bacterium
GGGCGACCGCTTCGGGGGTGTTGGTGGGTTGTTCGGGAGCCGGAACCGTTTGGGTGGGCGGTAGGGGGGTGGGGATGATCTCTTCGGGTTGGCCCAGGTTACAGGCCAGGCTGGCCAGTAGGAGAACGAGGAGGGCCAGCCAGATTCTGGGTTTGGAAGGGGTGGAGTGTTGCATGGGTTATTCTCCTATTTCCACGGTTTCAACGAATTGGAGAAAGGTGGTGAGGTGGTCGGCGGGAGTGCCGTTGTCCACTTCCAGGGTGACGACAAAGGTTTGTTCGCCTTCGGCAAAATAGTAATCGACGCCTTGAAGGACCGTGGGGACTTCGCTTGCATCACCCGGGTCTACGTAGGCAAAGGTGACTTTGTAGCCGTCTCGCCCGTTGACGAGGATGGGGGTTTCTTCGAGGATGCGGTAGAGTTTGAGAGTACTACCCCGATTGAGGGTGCGGACGGAGGCCGTGGCGGGGAAGGTTGTGTTTTCGCCGCCGGGGTAGAGGCTGACGGAGTAGTGCCGTTCGGGATGGAGGGGGTTCCAGGCGGTGAAGACGAGGTTGGGGCTGGTGCCGCTGTCGGGGTGGTCCATCTGGAAGGGGTCGTCGGAGGGGGTGACGCCCGAGGCGGGATCATTTTCGCGGACTATCCACCCCGCGGGGACCTCGGCAGTGATGCCCCGCACACTGACCGGGCGGGTTTGTCCTTCGACGTACATTTTCAACCCCCAGCCCAGGAGCAGGGCGAGGATGGTGATGACGGTGGTGAGGGTGGAGGCTTGACGGCGGGTTTGTTCAAAGGTGGCGGTCATTTGGCACCTCCGGCGGTTACGTGGCGGTGAATGGCGTTGGAGAGGAAGTAGGTGGTAGCTCCGGCGAGTACGGCGGCGAGGATGAAGCCGATCCAGACGTTGGCCTGGGCCATGCCGCTGGCGATGACCGACCCGCGCAGGGTGAAGAAGACCCCATTGAGCACGGCGGCGATGACCACACCCAAACTGGTGAACCAGGCGGGTCTGTTCTCGAATTTTTCGATGCCGAGAAAGTAGCCGACGACCCCGGCGAAGCTGGCGTGGGCGAGGGAGATGATGGTGATGCGGAGGACGCCCGCGCCGAGGTCCACGCCCCCGGATTCGATGACGAAGAGGATGTTGAGCATGGCGGCGTAGCCCAGTCCGGCGGCGGTGGCGTAGATGATGCCGTCTACGGGTTCGTCAAATTCGTCAGTTTTGTACACGGTCCAGCGCACGGCGGCATATTTGAGAAATTCTTGGGTGAAGCCGACGATGAGGATGCCACCGAGCAGACGAATCCACAGGTTGGAAAACATCCATTCGGAGATCTGGAAGATGTTGTTTAAGAGAGGAATGCCGATGGCCGCGGCGAGTAATCCGCCCAAAAAGAAAACCTGGATGACCATGGATTTGGGTTCGGGTTCGAGCCGGTCGCGGCGGTAGAAGAAGCCGAGCCAAACGAGGGCGGGAATGAGGGAGAGGGCGACGCCGGTCAGGGTGAGGGTGGCTTGGGTGAAGACGGGTTTGACCCAGACTTCAAGGTTGTAGACGATCAGGACAAAGACGACGAGAAAGACGAGGGACATCAAGTCGGCTTGCCAGACGCTTTCGCGGTGCGAAGGGTGTTTTTCTTCTTGCATGGAAACTCCTCTGGGTTGAGTTTTAAAAATGGGAATTTGCCTACAATTATAGGCAAATTCAGCAGACAGGCAACGGGCGTTTTAGGCGGTTTTATTTTTCGCGATGCCGTATTTTATAGCGGCCGCGTCCGAAATTCGTCCGAATTTGGGTTTTCGCGAAGGCGGGGAGAGGGTTTTTTGGGGTCATTCCAAAAACGAACACGCGCCATCCAGAAAACTGATGCTCGACCATTCTCCGGTTTTGAAAAAATAGCGCATATCTTTGGAAAAGTCAAAAGTAGTTGTCACCAAGATTGGTCCTGCCTCACAGGGTTCGATCTCAAAATGTGCGGCGGGGTGAAAGGTGACAAAACACGCGCCAACCGGGATTTCGGTCAGGTAGTCCGGGATGAGGGCATCCAGCGTTTCGGGATAGTGGCCCTGCACCTTTACATATTCGTTCACCGCCAAGATGATCGGTTCACCTGCTTGTCGGGTTTTTCTGTCGCAAAAGCCCCCGATAAAGGTGTGCCCCAATACCGGCGAGATTTGCATAAAAATGAGCACCAAACTTCCCACGGAATACATCCAGCGGGCGCGGCTTTCTTGTTTCGCTCGATAAAAGAAAATGCCTGTCACCGCCAACCCCACGACCGCCAACGGGCCGAGCAGAAAGGAACTCATGTAAGGAATCACACCCGGCCCAAACGCCCCTCCAAAATTAAAGGCCGTAAAGATGCCCAGGAAAACGCCATATACTCCCCCTCCAATCAAAAATTTTCGCCCGGTTTCCACGGGTTTCTGCCATAAGATCACAGTGAACAGCGGAATACAAGCGAAATTAATGCCAGCCAGAAATAAACCCAAAAACGCCATAGTCACCCTCCCTGATTAAACCGTCTGCCGCGCCTTCTCCGTCTCCGCCCGCTCCACCATCTGTTCCCGCAGGGTGTGAATATCCTTCGGGATCAGATACGCCGCGAACGCCAGGAACACCGACCCAAAAATCCACGCCGTGACGCAAATCGCCAGAATCGCCGTTTGTAACGACGAACCCGGCTGGTCGGCAATGTACCCCGCGAGCAGGGGGGCCGCCGCCGCGCCCGCGTTCTCGATGAAATATTGCACCGAGAGCGCCGTCGAACGCACTTCCGGCAGGGTAATGTCGTACACGCTCGAAATCATGTTCGGGGAGGCAAACGGGATGAACAACGCCGTCGCACAGAGCAGGAAAAAGAACAACGTCCGGTTTTCGAG
>JABWBV010000098.1 GCA_013359445.1 Anaerolineales bacterium
GTTCCCTCGCCGAGATCGAAATCCGCGCCCCATCCCACACCCTCGGCGAACTCATCCTTCCCTTTACCAACGTCACCAACCTGACCCTCAACGGGATTCCCCTCATTCAAGCGGGTTTGCCTTTGGATGCCTCCCTGTCCTTCCAGACGGATGGTCTGCACCTTGCCCTTTCCAAACGCCCGGAGTACCGCTTCACCGTGGAACACCCCTGCCCTTAATTTCCCTCGCACGCCCCAGGTTGATATAATCGGTTTATGAATTTGCTCACCCCTGTTTATTACCTCCCCCCTGTCCTCGGCCTCCTCCGCCTCACCGGCCCCGACCGCCTCACGTTCCTCCAACGGCAAACCACCAACGACGTTACCGCACTCACGCCCGCCCATGCCGTTACCACCGTCCTCACCAGCGCCACCGCCCGCATCCTGGATGTCCTCCAATTGTTGACCGATGGCGACACCCTCAGCCTCATTCCCCTCCCCGGCCATGCCGCCTCCACCTACGCTTACCTGCGCCGCCGCATCTTTTTCAACGACAACGTCACCCTCACAGATGTCAGCACCGAATTCCAGATTTTGGACCTGGAAGGGGCCACGGCTGGGGCCTGGCTCCGCGCCCAGGGTCTCGAACCCCCTCTGCGCGACGCGTGTGTGAGCGGAACCCTCGCGGGGATCGCCATCCGCGCGCTGGGGCAACCCGGTCTGGCGGGGATCGGCTACCGGATCATCGCCCCCGCGGGAGCACCGTTGGTCGAACATTTTCACGCCTCCTTCCCCGCCCTTTCCCCCGCAGAGTACGAAATTTACCGCGTTGAAGCCGGTCTCCCCGCCGCAGGCCGCGAACTAACCGAAGACTACACCCCGCACGAGACCAACCTCGCCGCCTGGATCAGCGAGACAAAAGGCTGTTACACCGGCCAGGAAATCCTCGCCCGGCAGGTCACCTACGACAAAATCACCCGCCACATGGTCGGTCTGAAATTGGATGCCCCAGCCCAACCGGGGGCCACCGTCCTCGCGGAGGGCAAACCCGTCGGCACCATCACCTCGGCGGTCGTTTCACCCCGTGTCGGCCCCATTGCCCTTGCCATCCTCAAACGCCCCTCGCACGAACCCGGCACCCCCATCACCGTCCAAGCCGAAACAGGGGTGGTTTCCGGGGTGGTGTCGGCCCCCTTTGCGTGACGGGTGCTTCCTCTTTGCGACTATTGCCCTAGAATTTCCGTAATATTCTCATAGCGCCAGAAAAAGCTTTTCCAAAACAGGCTCTTTCGTTTTTGGCGGGTTCCCAGCCCCTTTTTTCGGGGATTTTTCTCTCTACATTTGAGTAGTTCCCCCTCGATAATGATAGGAGATGATTTGCCCGGAGGCAGATATGTTTGGTAGACACTTTGGCAGACGCTTTGGTAGACGTTACGGCAGAAAAGTTTTTCCTTTTTGGATTTTCTTCATTCTCTTTTTTGTTTTTGCGGGAAAATCCGGCTTATGGATGTGGGTATTCCCCTTTTTCCTGATCTGGATGTTTGGCCCAATGTTTTGGAGTTTTTCGTCTGGCGGGCGCAAATGGGAACATGAACGGGAGGTTGACTCATCCCGCAACCCTATTCCCCCAGCGTGGCAAGCCCCCTCCCCCACGCCGCGTACCGTCCACCCGCCCGCCCAACCGATGCGTAGCACGGCTGGTCTCCCCACCACCTGTCCGGCGTGCGGTGGCCCGATCAACCCGACCACCCTCGAATGGCGCACGCAGACCCCGCACTGCGGCTACTGTGGCACAAACCTCAAATAACATGAATAAAAATAACCTTCAAACCGGCATCTGGCTGATTGGCATTGGTATCCTGGCGTTCACCAACTATTGGTGGCCAGGCATCATGTTTGTGATTGGCGTCAGTGCGCTTGCCAGCGGTTCCCTGCAAGCGACCATCTGGCTGTTTGGGATCGGTGTCCTCGCGATTTTTGACTTCTGGTGGCCGGGCATTCTGTTTTTGATCGGGGGAGGCATCCTGGTTGGGGCGCTTTTCCCCGACCGCAAATCCGAATTCGCCCCCGATGACCCCGAAGATTCTGAGCCTATTTCCAGTTCTCCAGCCCCCGACGAGTTCCCTCCCTCTGCCGCCCCAAGCACCCCGTCCCCTTTCCCGACGCCCTCTCGTGCCTGGCTTCCTACCCGTTGCCCGGCGTGTGGCGCACCGCTCACACCCACCGAAGCAATCTGGCACGATGCCACACACGCCGAGTGTTCGTACTGCCACACCCCCTTGTCCCCCAATTAGACGACCTGCTAACTTTTCGGCGTCGGTCATTCTTCCCAAATTCCAGTGTAAAATAGGGGCGCATGAACGTGAAATTCCGCCCCAAAATCTTATACATCGAAGACACACCAGCTTCTCGTCAACTGGTGTCCCGCCTGTTAGGGCAGGAATACATCGTCTTGGAAGCCGCCGACCCCCTCAGTGGCATCGAACTGGCACGTCACACCAACCCTGATTTGATTCTCGTGGACGTCAACCTCCCCGGCATGAGCGGGCACGAAGTGGCGACCCGGCTCAAAACCCTCTTCCCTGAAACTCCGCTTGTCGCAATTACAGCCGACACATCTCCCGGCGGACGGGAACGCGCCCTCATCGCCGGATGTGCAGGGTACCTGAACAAACCCATCGACCCCGACACCTTTTCGGACACCATCGCCGACTTTTTGGGGGGACGTCAGGATGATCTGGATGAATCAACCGGCGAATACCGCGCCTATCAGGCCGAATTGGTGGAACGCCTGGAAATCAAAATCCGCGAATTGACGGAGGTTGCCGCCCGAAATGCCTATCTGTTTGAGCAAAATCGCCAAATCATTGCCCTCCTCCAACGTCGCCAACGTTTACTCGAAGCCTCTGCCCGCGTTAGCCATAACATCACCTCCATTCTCAACCTCGATCAGTTGTTGAATGATACGGTGAATGTGATTTGTAACGAGTTCGGCTTTTATTTTGCCGGGATTTTTCTGCTCGACGCGACTCGGGAGTGGCTGGAACTCCGCGCGGGGTACGGGGAAGCGGGCGCGGCGCTGATGGCAGAGGGGTTTCGGGTCCCGGTCGGGTTTGGCTCGATGGTGGGCATTGTGGTGGGCGATCATAAAGCGCGCATTGCGGTAGACGTCGAAGAAGAGACCTCGTTTTTGCGGCATGAATATCTCCCCAAAACTGCGTCGGAGATGGTTTTGCCCCTGATTTTTAAGCACACGATTTTTGGCGCCCTCTCCGTGCAGAGCGACATCCCTAATTCCTTTGCCGACGATGACAGCACCGCCCTCCAAACCCTGGCCGATCAGATTGCCGTAGCTATCCATAACGCTCACCTTTTGCGTGATCTGGAAGCGGCCAACCAGGAAATTCTCCGTACGAAAACCTACGAAGCGATTGCCACCGCGACCGGGGAAGCGATTCATTGGGTGGGCAACAAAGCCGCCCCCATCCCCGCCAGCGCCGGACGGGTGCGCGAGGATTTGACCAATCTGCTGGCGATGGTTCACACCTTGTGGGGGTTACCCGACGCGGCACGGGAGGCGCACCCCTTTTGGGAGGTGGTGCAGAACACGCTGGGGGCCGCGCCCGGTCTGGGGCTTGACCTCCCCGCGCAAGCCGGAAAGTTGGCCGAACTTTCGCCGACCGCGTTTATGTTTCTGGGCGATCTCGAATCGACGCTCGAAGATTTACACATTATCGAACAAAGCGCCCGCAAGATTCTCGACATCAAAGAAGACTTGATCGGGCCTGCGCGGAAACCCCACCTGGAAGACCTGAACATGGCTATGGTTTTGCGGGCCACCATTAATGGGATGGGGCTTCCCGCAGGGGTGATCATTAGCGATTTTGGGCCTGATCTGCCCTTAATTCGGGCGGACGCCCGGCAGTTGGATAATGTGTTTAGTAACTTGATCAAAAACGCGTGGGAAGCGATGAAGGGGCAGGAGACGCCGCACATTTGGGTGCGGGCGCTGATCCCGGAACCGGGTTTTGTGCGCGTGGAGGTGGAAGATAATGGCCCGGGAATTCCGCCTGAATTATTAGAAAAGATTTGGGTCTCGTTTTTTACGACCAAAGGAGGGCAGGGGGGCACCGGTTTGGGGTTGGCGGCTTGTATGGAAATTGTCCGTCAGACCGGCGGTAAAATCTGGGTCGAAAGTGTGCGGGGCAAAGGCGCAAAATTTTTGGTCCTTTTGCCTGCCCTTACGCCTTCGTAACATCACACAGGGCTACGCTGGGTATCTCCCAAAAAACGGGGAGGTGGGGGAATATGCCTCCCCCACCTCCCCGTTTTTGAGAAACTGCCTCTTGAAGCCCGAGCACAGTAATTGTAAATTTGCACTATAAGGAACTTTCATGCAATATCACAAAATTCTCCTCGTAGATGACGAGCCAATGATTCGCCGAAGTATGCAAAAAACCCTGGTGCGCCTGGGTTTTGAGGTGGCGGTCGCCGGAAATTGCACCGAAGGGTTATCGGCCTTTGACGCGGCGGAAGATTCGGCGCGGCCCTTTTCCCTGGCCCTGTTGGATTTGAACATGCCCGGTTTTGACGGGCACCCGCAAGACGGAGCCGGACTGGAATTACTCAGCCGCCTGGTTGAAAAACAGCCCGGTTTGCCGGTCATCATTTTGACGGCTTACGATGAAGTCACAAAAGCGAAAGACGCCATCACACGCGGCGCGCGCGATTATTTTGTCAAAGGCCGTGATGAAGGCTTAGTAGATTTGATCGACGCGATTTTAGACAAATAAGGAGTCTCCCTCATGTTATCCCCCAAACCTGCCTCAGCCGAACGTCGGGCCGCGCTCCTGCAAGCCGCCGCCCAGGTTGCCAAAAATATTACGACCCTCCGCAGTTTGGACGAACTGCTTCCCAGCGCCGTAGACATTATCTGCGATGCGTACAATTTTTATTATGCGGGCGTCTTTTTGCTCGATGAAAGCCGCCATTGGGCGGTGCTCCGCGCGGGGCGCGGGGAAGCCGGGCGGAAAATGCTCGAGATCGGGCACAAACTCGAAGTAGGCGGCCAATCCATGATCGGCGCGGCCATTGCCTGGCGGGAGGCGCGCATCGCGCTTGACGTAGGCGAAGAAGCTGTCTTCTTCAAAAACCCCTACCTGCCCGCCACCCGCTCCGAGATGGCGCTCCCCCTGATGGTGGGGGAAAACACCTTCGGCGCAGTGACCGTACAAAGTGTCGAAGAAGCCGCCTTTAGCGACGAAGACATCTCCTCCCTCATGGCCATGGCCGACCAACTGGCCATTGCCATTCACAACGCCTCACTCCTGCACGAACTGGAACGCGCCCACACCGCCCTCGTCCGTGCCAAAACCTACGAAGCCCTCGCCACCGCCACCACCCAGGCCATTCACTGGATCGGCAACAAAGCCCAGCCCCTCACCTCCACGGTTGCCCGGATGAAAGCGGATTTGGATGAAGACCCCCTCGACCTCGCCTCCCTGAAAGAAGACCTGGACATCATTGCCGAAAACGCCCGGCTGATCGTCGACGTGCGTGAGCGGTTAATTGGCCCCGGACGGGATCAGACCCTCCGCGCGGCCCTAATCCCCGATGTCGTGCAGGCCGCCGCCTTCTTCAATCATATCCCCGCCGAAAAACTCTCCCTCGAAGTCGCCCCGGATACCCCCTTTGGCCTGACCGATACCACCCAACTGGCGCGGGTGCTAGGCTACCTCTTCCAAAACGCCCTCGAAGCCCAGGCCAACCACATCTCCGCCACCGTCACCCCCACCCTGGATCGCTCGCACATCGCGATCAGCATCGCCGATGACGGGCACGGGATTGCCCCTGAACACAAAGAGCAAATCTGGACAGCATTCTTTACGACCAAAGGCCCTAGCCACGCCGGGCTTGGGTTGGCCGCCGCGTTGACCACGCTGGCCCAAATGGGTGGGCGCATCACCGTTGATAGTGAACCGGGCAAAGGCGCCACCTTCACCCTCGTCATCCCCACCGCCCCCGACGATGAAGCGATTGACCTGAGCCACGCGCCGCAAAACATTTTCTTTGTGGACGAGGCCACCGATACCTGGGCATTGTTTGCCGCGAACGTGCTCAAACTCGCCGGGAAAAACGTCGCCGTGCAGGAATCCCCCGCCGGGGCCGCCGAGGCAGACCTGATCCTGGTCGATGAAGCCTTAACCACCCAACCGGTCATGGACATCATCGAGCAGTTAAAAGAAGCGGGGATGACCGGCAAAACGGTGGTGGTGACTGCCGCCCTGGATACTCAGCGTGCCGCCCGGTATATGAAAGCGGGCGTCAAAGATGTGGCGCTCAAACCCTACACCTATGTGGGGCTGGCCGCGTTTTTGAATTTTGAAAAGGAGTAATGGCTCAGGAGCGAGGAAACACCCTAAAAAAAGTGGTTCTACCGGGAGATACGGGAACCCCAAATTTTTCCCGCCAGAAACGCGAGAACCATAAAAAATTAAACACGTGAGGTGTGAAAGGAATGAAGTGCGCCCCAAAAGGGCGCACTTTTCGTCTGGCGCATCCCGTATCGTCAAATATTCAATTGTCCTGTGTTTGTCCAACAACTATTACAAAAAAGGGATAGCATTGGAATTGACGGCCTTTGTATAATAGTAAAAATGCTAACACAATGGATAGACCTTTTTTTCAATAGTCAAGAGTGGTGGGGGTTTATGTTACGCACAGCCAGCCTGTTTCTCATCGCCTGGCTTATTCACCGTCTTGGGGTACGGATTGCCGCCCGGTTTATCCGGTTGAACCAGATTGCGCCCAAACGAGATCGCCCCAGCCTGGAACGTCAACAAACCCTGCAGACCTTAATCGCTAGTTTTATCAGCGTGCTCGTTTTTTCCCTGGCAACCCTCTTCAGCCTCATGCAGTTTGTCGGCGTCGATACCCTTCTCTGGATTGTGGGTTTGTTCAGTGCCGCGTTTGGACTGGGCGCCAGACCGCAATTGAGCGACATCCTCTCCGGGATGGGGTTTCTGTTTGAAGACACGTTCTCTGTGGGGGAGAAGGTTGAAATTTTGGACATGGAAGGGGTGATCGAAGCCGTGAACCTTCGCACGACGTGGATGCGTTCCCCCACCGGGGAACTGTATGTGATCCCCAATGGAGAAATCCGCGTGGTACGGAACTTCAGCCGGGGGCGTTTCTCCATCGCCCGTCTTCGGCTCAAGATTGAAGCGAGCCAACTGGCCGAAGTTTTATCCCTTTTGGAAACACTCAGCCGTGATGCTGTCAACTTTCTGCCTGACTTACTAGAACCCTGGAAGGTGATCAATGAGTCGGGCATGATCGGCCAACACGCCGAACTCACTCTCCTTGCCCATACCCGTTTTGGACGGGCGGCTGATACCCAACCTCGTTTACTCGCCCTGGTCCAAGAACACCTCGATGAAGCTGGCATTACCCTCGTGGACTGACGACCTTTGTGGAAGGACGTGGGTGGCGTCCTCCCGAAGTTCCCCAACGCTATAGGTAACCTCTCAAGGTTAAGTGTCTCCCGAAAAAAGGGTGAGGGATAGACATCCCCCACCCTATTCTCGGAAAATCTATTTTCTATGCCTGAGCAGTTATCCCCATAGGAAAAGGTACTGAAGATGAAAAATCTCGATCACTTAAAGGACGCCCTCTATCACCCGAATCCGAAAATTCGCCGCCGCGCCATCGAAGACCTGTCCGCAGAGGGGGAAGCCGCGGTGCCGATCCTGGTAACGGCCCTGCGCGACGAATTTCCCGACATCCGCCAGATGACCGCGACCGCGCTGGGGAAAATTGCCCATCCGGGCGCGGTCCAGTTTCTCATTCCCATCTTGGGGGATGCAGAGGCGGATGTGCGGCGGGATGTCATGCGCGCATTAAAACGAATTGGCCCCACCGCAACGGAACAACTGATGAACGCCCTCAACCACACCAACCGGGGCGTGCGGGCGGCGAGTGCGTTTTTATTGGGCGATATTGGCGAGCCAAGAGCTTTGCCCCTATTGGTCGAGGCCCTCATTGATCAAAGTGACCATGTCCGTAAACAAGCCGCCATTGCTTTGGGCAAACTGGAAGACCCCGCGGCGATTCCCGCGTTGATTGATGCGTTGTCTGACCCCAGCTATGCCGTCCAGGAAGCGGTTTCGGACGCGCTCAAACAGATCGGTGCCCCGGCTGTGAAAGCGTTGATTAAAGCGATCAACGATTACGATTGGGTTCGGCGTATGAATGCGGCCATTGCCCTCGGACACTCCGGGGCGGATGAAGCGGTTCAATCGTTAATGGAAGCGCTGACCGACCCGCAGGAGATGGTGCGCCAGGCGGCAGTGGAATCCCTGGGCATGTTAGCCAACCCCCGCGCGGTGAGCGTCCTGATCAATATGTTGAAAGACCATGTTCCCACCGTTCGAGCGTTGACGGCGCACGCGTTGGGGCAGATCGGAGAACCCGCCGCGATTCCCTCCCTCATTGAAGCGGCTCAAGATCCCAGTCACGATGTCCGCTCCTACGTGGCCCTGGCCCTCGGCGAAATTCAAGACCGACGCGCGGTGATTGCTTTGGTGCAACTCTTACATGACCGAAACGATGATGTCCGCGCCCAGGCGGCTTTTTCCTTGGGTAAAACGCGTTCCAAAGAAGCCAGCCAGGAGTTGATTCGGCTGTTGCGGGATAATGACCTGCAAGTGCGCGGTTATGCCATCTCCGCCTTGGGGGAAATTGGTGAGCCTGGCGCGGTATCTCCCCTGCTGACCTTTTTGCAAGGCGCGGATGAGGCGTTAGCCGAATTGGCGGCCTCCGCGCTGGTGAAGATCGGTGCCCCGGCAGAGGCGGCGCTCCGGCCCTACACCCGCCATTCGGACACGACCGTGCGCGAGCGTGCGGTCGGCGTGCTCAAGCAGATTACCCCCAGCGGCGAAAAACGCGAGGCCACCGTGCCCCGCACGGGCGGGGTAATGGACACCCTGCGTAAAGTGACCGGGGGCTTGAAGAAAAAAGATTAGGGTGTGTTCCAATTGCGTTGAACGATCCCAAAAAGGGTCACAGGGAGATGTCCATCTCCCTGTGACCCTTTTTGGGGAAAGCACCTCTCCAGGTGTTACGGGGTGCCTTTGAAGACAAACGGAAGCCAGCTTTGATGCGCTGGCCCGATGAATTGGTATGCGACGGTTAGCGTACTGGTTTCCTCGGGGGCGGAAAATACATAGACCGGCTCGGTCACATTGCCATTCCAGGTTTCAAATTCATAATATCCGCCTTTGTAGAAGGTGAAGGGTGGGGCAGTCAAGGTGTAGTGGGTGCCCACGATGGAGGTGAAGGCATATGGCGTGAGGTGGGTGACCTGATTGAGTTGTACTTCGATGGGGAAGGGCGTTGAGGCCAGGGAGAGCGCCACTAGTTCGGGAAAGGCCTCCTCGTAAATTTCCACCGAGACCCCGGAAAGGGTGTGCATGGTGAGGGTGAACCGGTACCAGATGTTGTAATCCCCGCCATGATCGTCATCGGAGATGTCGAAGAGGCCCTGACTGGCGGGGAACCCGGCGATGATGGGGTGGATATGCTGATTGTGGTGCAAATCTACCCGCCAAACAAAGGGGACATTTGGATCGAGGTCGGAGGTGTCGGAGATCAGGGCAGTGAATTGGAGTTGGTCGCCGCCGTGGAACAGGTCCCGGTCTGGGTCGGTTTGGTTGAGCAGTTGAATGTGGGCGATTTCCCCTCCGTAGGTGGTGATGGGGAGGGTGGCAAGATTGGAGCCGATGGAATTGGCAAAGACTTGTAAACTGGCGGGGTAGTTGCCATCGGTGAGGTAAGTGTGGGACAGGGTGGCCGTGCTGGTGATGACCGGGGGGGTGCCATCGCCAAAATCCCAGTGAAAGGTGAGGGGGGAGCCATCGGGGGAAACGCTCTCCGCGCCGGAGAAGGTGACGGTGAGGGGCGGGGGGCCGAGGGTTGCGTCGGCGGTCAGGTGGGCGATGGGGGTTGGGTCCCCTGTGTAAACTAGGCGGGTGATCGCGCCGGTGTAGATGTCTACCAGGTAGAGGGCGTCGTTGTGGTATTCAAAATCGACGAAAGCCCCGGCATTGTCCATAAACAGGTTGATTTCGCCCGGTTCGACGGGGAGGGCGTCTAGCGCGGCGTGGGCGATCCATTGTTGGTTGATGTCGCCGAGGAAGAGGTGGTTTTGGTATTCCGCGGGGTACTGATCCCCTTCGTAAAACGCGACGGCGGAGATGGCGCTCCCGATGGTGGGGTCGGCGGGGTGGGGGTAGTACAGCACGGGGTCGGTAAATTCGACGGGGGCGGGGGTGCAGGGGGTGGTTTCCCCGATGGGGCACGGCCCCTCGCGCACGGGCCAGCCGTAGTTGGCCCCGGCGATGACCTGATTGAGTTCTTCCCAGGTGCTTTCGCCTACGTCGGCGATGAAGATTTCGCCGTCGGCGCGGAGGGTGAGGCGGAAGGGGTTGCGAAGGCCGGAGGCGTAGATTTCTGGCAGGATGTTGGGGAGGCCGACGAAGGGGTTGTCGGGTGGGATGGTGTAGCCGGTTTCGGTGGGGGCAATTCGCAGGAGTTTGCCGCGCCAGTCGTTGAGATTTTGGGAGGGGTTGTATGCGAAGGTATCGCCGGTGGTCAGGTAGAGGTACCCGTCCGGGCCGAAGATCATGCCCCCGCCGTTGTGGTAGGCGCCGCGGGGGACGTTGTCGATGAGGATCAGCTCGCTGGCCGGGTCGGCGGTTTCGGAGAGGGGATTGAAGGTGAAGCGGGACAGGCGGAAGACGGAGATGCCGGTCCAGTTGAGGGCGTTTTCGCCGGTGGCGTACCAGACGTAAAAATAGCCGTTGGTGGCAAATGCAGGGTGGAGGGCGAGACCCTGGAGGCCGGAGTCGCCGTAGGCATTGACGCTGAGGAGGAGGACGGGGTTGGTGAGCAGGATGCCGTCCCGCACGAGGCGGATGGCCGCGACGCTTTCTGATCCCAGGCCGAGGCCTTTTTCGGCGACCATCAGGCCCCCATCGGGTAGGAAGACCAGGTCAATGGGGAGGGTGAATCCGTCCACGACGGGGGCGAGGACGAAGCCTTCGGGGAGGGGTATTGCGCGGGTTGCGGTTTCCCCGCGGGTTGCGGTTTCCCCGCGGGTTGCGGTTTCCCCGCGGGTTGCGGTTTCTCCGCGGGTTGCGGTTTCCCCGCGGAAACCGGGGACGAAGAGGGCCAGGAGGAGGCCTGTGTAAATCAACCACCTGAGGGATATGGATTTGGGGTTCATGTTAGGAGTGGAATAGTTTTTTGCGTCGCCACATGACCAGCGGGGCGAGGGTGCGTCGGGCAAGGTAGCGCAGGGTGATGAGGGAAAAGGGGCTTCCGCCTTCGCGCCGGTGGACTTTGAGCATCTCCGGCCAACAGCGGTCATCGGCGGCAATCGTTTTGGCGTCCCCGTGCAGGCGGAAGTTCGCCCAGACCTGGCCGGGGAGGTAGTGCAGGGGGGCGCGTTTGGCGAGGCGCACCCACAGGTCGTAGTCCATGGCAAAATAAAAGGAGGGGTCGAGCGGGCCGACTTGGTGCCACAAGTCGGCGCGGAAGAAGGCGGCTTGTTGGGGGATGTAGACGGCGCCGCGCATGAGGCGGGGGTAGTCTGTTTGCCGGGCGTTGAACTTGCCGATCACCGTGCCGTGTTCGTCAATGAAGTTGGCGTCCCCGTACACCATGCCGATTTCGGGGTGGGCGGTCAGGTAGGCGACGGCCGCGGCGACAGCGTGGGGTTCGTAGGTGTCGTCGGAGTTGAGCCACGCGAAAATGTCCCCGGTGGCGTGGGCAAAGCCTTTGTTGAGGGCGTCCGTCTGGCCTCGGTCGGGTTCGGAGACCCACCAGTGGAGGCGGTCGGCGTATTGTTGGATGATTTCGAGGCTTCCATCCGTAGAGCCGCCGTCGGAGATGAGATATTGGATGTGGGGGTAGGTTTGGTGGAGGACGGATTGAATGGTCGTTTCCAGGTAGCGCGCCTGGTTGAATGAGGGGGTGATGATGGAGACGAGGGGGACGGAGGGCATGGGGGCATCTTACCAGAAAATTGGGTTTGGTATAATGAGGCCAGGTGTTCAATCAACGTGTCATGATTGAAAGGAGTTTGATGATGAAGAAAAGTAAATGGCTCTTGGGCGGTGTGGTGCTCATTACCCTTTATTACCTATTTGCGTTTCCGACCCCGATGGATAGAAGAGCAATTCGGCGTACACTGTATAGCGAAATTCCAACTCAAAAAATGGCCCTGTATCAAAGTGACCCGTCCATTCTGACCAGCGTTTATACCAATGAGCCTGCCCTGTGCTCGCTAAACGAGCAAGAACTTGAAACCATTCGATTTGTTCGCCAGGATGCGACGGTCCAGGCCACGCAGGTAGGGATTCTCGATTATTGGCAAGCTTATGTGATTTGGCGAGGTCAGGCGGTTGAAAAACGGGAAGCGATTGCCCAAGTGGTGGTCGCAGAAGGGCGAAACGAGATGACATATGAGGAACAGGCAAGCCTATTGGATCAAACGGGGAAAACGTTTCCTGTCCTTGTATATCCTGCGCCCGATCCAGGGAAAATTTCTTCGTTACGAGGCCTGCCCATTTTGTGGTATAGGTGGGCGGGCGTAAATCAGGTTCAGGTGTATATCCGCGAACAAATGGATACGGGTCATTTTTTTTACTATTGGATTACATTGGTCAAAAAAGAAGGTCAGTGGCTAATTGCTTGTCCCTGAATTTGCAACTTGAAAGGTGGTTGAAGATGAGAAAAAAGTTACTGGCTTGGATAGGGCGTTTGTTAGGAATTGTGGTTCTGTATTATCTGATTGTCTTTTTCTCCATCATTCCCTGGGAGATGGATTCGATACTGGATACGATGCACAGACAGAGCGCCGTCAATCGAGAAATCCGCAAAACTTTTGATATTTCATTAATCGCACAGGTTTATGCTAATGATCCAGGGGCTTGTTGGCTACATGAATTGGACCTTAAAAGAGTCCGGTTTGTTCAACAGAATCCTGATCTTCAATTGGATGAAATCGGATTGTTAGATGTTCGGACGTCAGATGTATTGCTCGCAAAACAAATGGCCGAATTAAGAGTAGCAGTTGAAAACCGGATGATTGCTGAAAACCGGGCTGAGATGACCACGGATGAACAAAACACTTTGAGCAGTTTTTCCGAAGAAAGTGGTGCCACGTTCATCATGCCTTCCGTCATACTCGATCCCCCTCCTGCTCACAGAGCGGAACCCCCTTCAGACTTACCCACAATACCGCGCCCTACCTCATACCCATATTGGACATGGTTTGTCCCGGTTGGATTTAATAAGGTTTTTGTGTTTGCTCGAATTACCACTTCAGAAACACCTCCTTTTATCGAGCGCTATTCGCTGATCCAAAAAGATAATCAGTGGTTCATCACCTGCATATGTAAAGTAGATTTGCGGGATGGGATATGTTATTGATGGAACCATTCACACCTCCCCCTCCCTTGCCCGCTCCAACCGCTCCATCCGCAAATTAAACTGCGCCACCGCAAAATCCAAAAAATCACTCTCCACCAACCCAAACGGCATGGGGTCATAACACGCGAACGCGTCCCCAATCACCCCCACCGCGGGGAGAAACAACTGATTCATCTGATCTTCTAGCGCATCCCACACCTCGGGGTGCGCGGCCACCAGGCGGGAAAGCAGATGCAGACCGTAAGCGATATGCCGGGACTCATCCTGCTGTAAATGCACAATCCCTTGCCGCGTCCCCGGCAAAATCCGATTCCGATCCAACACCGTGTAATAGGCGTGGTAGCCCGTCTCCGCCAGCACCGCCTCCACGATCATGTTATACGTCACCGACGCGCGGACTTGCGCTTCGGGCGAACGGTCGGTTCGCAAACGGCCCAGCGCGGTGGGCAGGGCCTCATAAAACACCGTGCGATAGTTATCCGTGTGGAACTGTTCCAAATCAGGATGCTCCCCCACCACCTCTTCTAAAAAGCGGGCAAAAAAGTCCACATGCTTCGCCTCCTCAAACAAAAACGTCGTCAGAAACATCTCCTCTTCCAGCCGCCCCTCCGCCGCAATCGTCTCGATCAGGGGCAGAAGATCGAGCGTCACGGCCTCCTCTCCGGCTTGGAACAAGGTTGTCAGATGCAAGATCAACCGTTGTTCGTCGGCAGACATCTTTTCCCAGTCTGCCGCATCCTGCGAGAGATCAATGTCTGCGGGGTTCCACACGCCAAAGCGTTTCGCCTTTTCAAACAGACGCATAGGGATAGAGGTGCGGTCTAACCCGCGGGTGGTAGTCGTAAAAAAAGTTCGGTTCATAATGTATCCTTTGCCTAAAAAAATCCTGCATTCTCTGCTTAACCAAGCCAGGCGGGTATGCTAATCCTGACGGCATCCCGTTTCGCGTATCACAAATTTAGTCGATCACAATTTTGTGGTGAGGACTTCAGTTGTTTGGGGTAACAAGCGATTGAAATCGCCACTACAGCCCGAATCTGTGATTTACTGAAATTCTAGCACATTGCACGATACCCTATAGAGCCGTCTCCCAGCAATTCTCGATATGGCCATGAGCCGCCGTTGGTGCAAAATGAGAGTTGCTAACCGTCTTCCCTTCTCACACCTCACCCTCTGACGAACTGGCGGTTTGCATATTTTGCATCAGTCATTAACTCATGTTACGCACAGACTCGGTGCGACGCAGGTGCGACACGCACTTGACCCTAGAGAAAAGCCAGGATTAAGCCCTCGAAGCCGGGAAAAAATTACTCGGAAGTGCGTCGCACCTTGCGTAACATCAGTCATTAAAATAAAACATATTGGCTCTATCGGGATTAATAGGACAGAATCTCGAATTTTTGAAGGTGTAGGGGGGCTTCCCCTGCACCTTCAAAAATTCGGCACTTTCCTGGTATCATCTCAAGAAAGCAGGGAGATTTCCGAAGTTTCGGCGGAGTGTGCCCTCACATGAATCGAGTTTTAAAAATTCGGACACCTTTTGTCCCAAAATATTGAGAAGATACCCGCCAAAAATAGGAACGCCGTAACTACTCAGGCCAGACCCTAAAGGTTTCGTTTGCAAGAGAAGACTGCATAAAAATGTGCCTCGTTTGCAAATGATTTTCTGAATTCATCGAGAAA
>JABWBV010000731.1 GCA_013359445.1 Anaerolineales bacterium
TCCAGCTCGCGCGTGTGGAGAAACGCGGCGAAATAGCGACTGTGCCGGGTGGTGGTGTTCGATAGAAGTTCGGGATTCTCCGTCAGTTTTTCGTTCAGAAAGAGTCGGGGCAATTCGTGAAACAAAAAGCGTTCCCCACTTCGCTGAATCAGGGATTTGTGGGTGAGCGAACGCAAGGTGGAAAGATGTGCGTCTGCGACCTCGACCGCGGCCTCCGCAGTAAACCCGCCTGCAAAGATGGCAAGTTGCCGCAAGGTGGCCTGCTCAAACCCGGTAAGTAATCGCCATGAGCCTTCCAACACGGCGCGAAGACTGCGCTGGCGTTCGGGCATATCGCTGAACGAGGTGGCGAGAAAATCCAGCGAACGAGTAATTTCGGTTTCTATCTCGGATAGGGAGAGGGATGGCACCCACGAAGCGGCCAGTTCGATCCCCAGAGGTAGCCCGCCTACTTTTTGGAGGATGGATAAAACCTGGGGATATGCGTCGTCTTGGAGCAAGACTCCCCCCTGTTGGGTACAAGCCAAAAAGAACCGGACAGAATCCAGCTCGCGCGGGTCTTTGTCCCCCGGCAAGGTCTCCATCCCTGAAATTTCCAACACCCATTCGGCGCGGAGGTTGAGCCGCTCGCGGGAGGTCAGCAGGATTTTGACCTCCGGCGCGGTGCGGAGAATTTCTGAGAGGAGGGTGGCCGAGGGCAGGAGATGTTCAAAATTGTCCAGCACGAGGAGAATTTCTTTGGGCGCGAGATAGTTGAGAAGTTGGGTATGTGGGTTTTCGTTTTCACGGAAAACGATGGCGAGATGTTGGGCGAAGGCGGAGAGCAGGTGAGGCGCTTCAATCTCTGCAAGTGGCACAAAAAAGACCCCATTTAAAAAATGATGTTGCAGGAGACGCGCGGCTTGAAGCGCCAGGCGGGTTTTGCCGCTTCCACCCGGCCCGGTGAGGGTCAATAAACGGCAATGGGGGTTCGCGAGGCGTTCGGTAATTTGGGCCAGTTCTTTCTCGCGCGCGATAAATGGTGTGGGCGGGGCGGGCAGTGGGTGGGTGTTCCGGCGAGCGGCGCGGATCCGTTCGTAGAGGGCGGTGGTTTCGCGCAAGGGGGCAACGCCCAGTTCGTCGTGAAGAATCTGGCGGCAGGTTTCGTATTGATAGAGGGCCGCGCTGTATTGTCCGTCGCGAGCCAGCAGAAGCATGAGATGGCGGTGGGCTTCTTCGCGCCAGGGTTCGAGGGTGAGGAGGTGGCGGAGCGTGGCAATCCCGGTGGGATAGTTCCCCTTTTGGGCGTGGTCCACCGCGAGGGTGTGGAGGGTCTGGAGCATGGTCGTCCGCAGGCGTTCGCGTTGGGCGGTCAACCAGTCATCGAAGGCGGGGGCATCTTTGAGTTGCAGGCCCGCGAGGAATTCCCCGTGATAGTGCGTGAGGGCCGATTGGAGATTAGCAGGGTTGGGGCTGGCCGCGAGGGCCTGGAATTCTGACAGGTCGGTGGTGAGGGGGGCGTCGGGATTCAACGCAATTTCGGTGCGGGTAATGTGCAGGTGGTGGGGGATTTTTTTGCGGAGGTCGTTCAGGGCGGTGCGGAGGTTGTGCAGGGCGCGGTCTTCGGGGAGTTCACCCCAAAACAGGGAGGCCAGGGCCGGGCGGGGGTGCGCGCCTGGGTTCAGCGCCAGATACACGAACAATGCCGTGGATTTGCTGGAGGCGAAACCAGAGAGGGGTTTGCCGTCCAGGCTAAGGGTGAGGCCGCCGAGGAGGGTAAGGTGAAGGGGCACGGGGGAATTGACGAAAAATTGACGATGACTTTTTAAACTAAGGTAGATTGGATTAATTAACTCACGTTACGCACGGACTCGGTGCGACGCACTTGACCCTAGAGAAAAGCCAGGATTAAGCCTTCGAAGCCGGAATAAAAATTACTCGGAAGTGCGTCGCACCTTGCGTAACATCAGTTAATTAAAGCATATCACGACCTGGCTCCTTATTGGAAATGACCGTTCACCCATCCCCCAAATATCTTGTCTACACCCTGCGCTGTTGGGAAGAGCGCGGCGAACCGCGCGAGGAGAATCCCCAGGTACCTGGTGAATGGCGCTTCATGCTGGTGGATGTACAAACCGGCCAGCGGCACGGGTTTGGGGTGTTGAAACAAGTAGCCGAGTTTTTGGAGGAAAAGCTGGAACAGGAGTCGCAAGAAAAAGCATTGTGAGAAAGTTTTGTGAGATATACATTTACCCCGGAGGCTAAAATGGCAACAACTGGTTTTCGTAAATTTTCCTTTGTGTTTTGTTTATTGTTGATCGGGCTGGTCTTTTCGCTCTTCCCAGGCGCGCGGACTGTGCCGCGCGCGAATGCGGAGACAAATGGTGGCGCCCCCATTCAAATCGAGTACGGCACGGATGTCACGATTACGACCATGAACTATTTCGAGACCGCTTTCGAGGAAGACCCGCAAAATCCCGGCCTCCCCGCCCCAACCGTCCGCGAGGCGACTTCCAGCGGGGTGGTTGCGCGGGGCATGAACGACCCTTCTCCGGGGCAAGCGGGGGTTGCGCGGGCCAAAATTGGCCTCCTCTACGATTTGTTACCCGGCAACGCGACCTGGGATGAAATCAAAGACATCCCGTTGGACGTGATCGTGAATATTGAGTACACCATCGAGGCGCAATACACGAATGGGGAGGGCAGTGCCAATGCGGGGATTGGCATCAGCCCGTTGACCTCGCCCTGGTACGACTTTTTAGGGTCGGAAACCGGCGAAACGGGGACGCGCACGGAAACGGTATCGGTCGCGTATAGCACGACCTTCGCGTTGTTGGGCGATAAAACCTTCTTTGAAGTGTATTCCCAGGCCCACCTGACTCCCGGCGGTTCCAAT
>JABWBV010000732.1 GCA_013359445.1 Anaerolineales bacterium
ACCATTCCGTCCCCAGTCAACCCAAAATCCATGATGTCTGTAATCGAAAGCCCCAATGGAATTAGGACGGTAGACGAGGCCCGGTAGGAAAATGGAATTTTAGGGACAAAAGTACAAATCAGAATCCCCGCATAAGCAATGATAAAAAAGGTTAATAATCCCCAGTCCTCATCCTGTATGACAACCATCGCATTGGTGACAACAAGAAACACCCCAAACAAGGCAATGATCCGAAGAACAATGGTGAGAACTTGTTCGCGTAAAGTTTGAAGATCTTCAGCCTGGGCGGAAAGATTTTCACGAAAACTAAGGCGAATTTTATCGAAAACACTCACAGGGCTGCCTCCGGGCAACCTGCTAATGGCTCATCGTTTCAAAGTACACGAAAGAGACCCTGATAAGCCGCAGGGTGCTAAACCTATAGAACCTTAACCCATTTCCCAAACTGGGTCATTGGCTAAAATCTTACGAATTTGTTCTGGAAAGCGGTCGGGGTCGAGTGGCTTACCAATGAAACCATCAAAGCCGGATTCACGTGCTTTATTCACCTGATCCTGGCTGGCCTCAGCAGTAACCGCAATCACCAAGGTATCTCTTAACGAAGGGGAAGACCGTATCTTTTTGAGCGCGCCGTACCCATCCTCATACGGGAGACGAATGTCCATCAAGATCAAATCTAAACGCGGTAAAGTATCTGCATATTCCACAACCTCATACCCCGAGGTTTTCCATTCACAATGAATCCCCATATAGCCTAACATCCGCGCAATCAGTACGAAGTTTGAAACATTGTCTTCAACGACTAAAACAGTTGCATCTTGAGGAGAAATCGGTTTCCGTTCAGCTTTCATTGTAGCTTTTGAATTAGATGTCGCGCGTACTTCATTTGTCGCTGAACTGTGAGCGTCAGCCATGTTTACCTCTTTATATATTTAGCGATTTGTTCTGGAAATGTATCTACATCCACAGGTTTTTGGATATAGCCATCACAGCCAGCTTCAAGGGTGCGTTCACGGTCGCCTTTCATCACATTGGCTGTCAAGGCGATCACTGGGACGGTGGTCAGATGGGGGAAGCGCCGCAACTTCGCCGTTAACGTATATCCATCCATTTCGGGCATATTAATGTCCATCAGGATCAGATCAGGCGTTTCGTTCTGCAAAATTTCTAACGCCTTGCTGGCGTGTTCAGCCTCAAGTAGACGGTAGCCACTCGCATGGAGAATGCGGCGAACAAGAAGGCGATTATCTGGATTATCTTCGATGTAGAGAACTGTTTTTGAATCAGGCATACCAGGTACTCCCATCAAATTCTAATGACTGGGAACGTATCGTACATAACATAAGCGTTACAGCTTGATGGAAGCTGGCTATAAAAACAACCCAAGTTGCAACCTGCAGAGGTAGAAACACTGACTTTGGCTGACAAAGAGCATATCATTCTTTGTTGACAAAGCCACAGTTTCTCATGTTTGGTGGCAACTTGAGAGAGATTGATTCTTCCGTTGTGGGAAATCATTCAAATATTCGTAATTACTCACGCTCAAAGAGGTAAAACTCGAAAAAAAAGGATGGCAGGGGAATATACATCCCCCCTCCCATCCTTTTTTTTCGGAACTTCCTACTCACGGTGAGTAGTTACAAATATTCAATGCCAGATACCCCTATTCATCTCGGAAGAATAAAAAAAGACGAAAAAAAAGGTCTGGCGTAACGACTTACGCAGGGCAGTGACCGTTTGGAAAAACAGCCCACCTGGATGGGTGGGCTGTTTTGAGCGGGTGATGGGATTCGAACCCACGAATAATAGCTTGGGAAGCTATTGCCTTACCGCTTGGCGACACCCGCAAGCTTGCCTGGATTATAGTCATGGCAAAATGAGATGTCAAGCAACTATAAGCCCAAATAATAGAAACGATAAACCACGATAAGGGATGTTATATCCAAAATAAGGAGAAACGCAATAGGTAGAAAAGATATTTCCCTCACGCGATTCTTTTTGCCCACAGCGTGATAAATCCCATACCAACCGGCACTTAGCGCCATCGTTGTGGGGATTATCGCCGGATAAGCATATCTTGCCGAAGGGGTAAAGACAATCGTATCCCAATAGGGCAAACTTTGTCTGACGAGGGCGGCAACCCAGAATAACGCCGCACATCCCACCAACCAGAGGATTAGGGGCAGATTTAACTGCTTATACATGCGTAGAAACACCCCACCTGTTGCGAACACACTAAAACCCGTTATCCATGCCAGCCCCACATAAAAAGCGGGTGGCAAGCCTACATGATTCCAGCCAAATCTGGCCCAGTAAGACTCAAATAGATTTTGCCCCGATTGTCGGTAAAAATTTTGCGTCAGCCTCAAATCTTGGATGGCCGGTAAAGCGTAGATCGGAATATTTGCCTGGCTTTGAAATTTGAACAGCACACTAGGGCGGAACGTCAACCAGTTCTTTTCGGCGGAGGCATTTCGTACCCAATTGATAAAGTCTTTACTTCCCCACGTGCCGGAGGTCCCCTCTGGGGTCAAATTGGGCTTTCGGTCGAGCGCGTATTCCCCCGGAGCCAGAATGAGATCGTCAAAGTAAAGGCTGATTGGGTATTCTAAGGGGTCTGCCAGAGGATCCAAAACCATTTGCACATATTGGGCCGATGCAGGCATGGTTCCGGTAATGGCAAAAAAGGTGGGCGTCTGGGTGATTTCCATGGTTTGAAAACGCATTTCATCCCCGATGAACAGCGTAGGGAGGCGAATTTCTACTGGCACGGACGCCCATGCCCACCCTCCTAAGGTGTACGTTTCACCCGCCAGCGCGGTGATCGCCGCCGAAGTAAGCGGCTGGGTGAGACGAAGCTCGGTTTTTTCGCTGG
>JABWBV010000733.1 GCA_013359445.1 Anaerolineales bacterium
CCCCCTCGGACAAAACCGACCTGCGCGAAAAAGTTCGGCAAGCGGTAATTGCTCGCTTGGGCAATGAAGTGGATCGGAATCTGTTGGATACGATCATCACACGGGTGTTGGATAATGTAGGGGTAAGAGGGTAAATGCTTTTCGGACGTGTGCACGGTACGGCGATTTGTACGATGAAATACCCTGGCTTGGAGGGGGTGAAGCTGTTGGTTGTCCAGCCACTGGACCGGCATCTGAAACCTGCCGGAACCCTGCAAGTGGCGTGTGACGTGGTGCAGGCTGGGCCGGGCGATCTGTGCGTGATGGTGCGCTCGCGGGAGGCGGCGCTCGCGATGCCGGATGTAAAATTTGTCCCCGTTGATCTGGCTCTGGTTGGGATTGTAGATGATCTGGAGGTGCGGCCCGATGGGGCGTTTGATTTTACGTTGCGTGAGGGATGGGTGAGGTACACGTAAATGGTGCTCGGAAAAGTTGTTGGCACAGTCGTCACTACCATCAGCCACCCGGATTATAAACATCGGCGACTTTTGGTGGTTCAGCCGTTAACCTTGCCTGGGGAACAGGCAACCGGCGATTTTATTGCACTGGACAATACTCAGGCAGGGATTGGGGATACCGTACTGGTGAACCGGGAGGGGAACGGGGCGCGGCAGGTGTTGAACAATCCCGATGCGTGTGTGATTTCAGTGATTGTGGGGATTGTGGATTCGTTATATATGGCGGAACTTTCGTGAGGGAGGCAACGTTATGCGCTGGGATACAGTGAAGGGTACGGTGTCCTGTGGAACCCGGTTCACATTCCCGTTAATAGGCAATGAGAGCGATTGAGCGACCGTCTCAATCCCCTTGCTCTAAGGATTGTCCGCCTTTATAATCCTGGTTAGAGGTTATTTTGGAACATTTTCGCACTGAAGCTTTTCCCGATCCATTTGAGACAGTAGACGAGCGTTCTGGGTTTGTACGGTTTTTGATTGATGTCATTGAAACGCTGGTTTTGTCTTTGGTTTTGTTTCTTGCTATTAACGCGATTTCAGCACGGATTCGTGTAGATGGTTACAGTATGGAACCGACCCTTCATACGGGTGAATTTGTGATCGTCAACCGCATCGCTTATACATTTGGCGAAGCTGAACGGGGGGATATTATTGTTTTTCATTACCCACGCAATCCAGAGCAAGAATATATTAAACGGGTCATTGGCCTGCCAGGGGACGAGATTGAAGTGACCAACGGGCAGGTGTTTGTAAACGGCCAATTATTGGAAGAGACATATATCAAAGCCGCTCCGGCCTATCAAGGCAGTTGGACCGTTCCTGCTGGCTCGGTCTTTGTTTTTGGAGACAACCGAAATAATTCTTCGGATTCGCATAACTGGGGAGAAGTACCTTTCGATAAAATCATTGGCAAAGCTGTATTTGTCTATTGGCCTCCCACCGAATGGGGGGTGATAGAAAAACCATTTGATGCTAAAGCCGCACCGTAGCCTGGAGTCGAATATGGAAGCCCAAGAAAACATTAAAAGTCAGACCGACTTGCCACCCACTGAGTATCACTGTGCTGAGTGTGCGGCAGGGGTGCGGCGCTTGCAATATTTGACATACTTTACCTGGTATCGGGATCAATTGATTACCGTCCCGAATTTCCCAGCCTGGGTTTGTGATATTTGTGGACGACGCGAATATGATACGCGCGCCGTTTCATGGTTGAACACGATTCTGAATACCCACAAAACCCGAAACTTCAACCGGCGTTCTGCCTATACCTAAAATAAAAACCCATCCGGGGGTTTCTATCTTCGCTTTTATGGAGTTATCTACCCGTGTTACCAAGTGCATCCCGAGCGATTGTTGCTAATTTTTTTACGGCCAGCTACCGGATTATTGGCAAAGTAGAGGTGGGCAATTCCGGTTTATTGGGGTTCTTATCCGACCCTACCACCTCTTTAATTCAACTGACGGATGCCAGCACCGCTCGTCTATCTGAACCCAAACGCCTGGTAGACCGCTATAATTCCCTTCAGGTTGTGAAGCGCAGTTTAATCGCAATTGCCCTGAGCCAAAAAGAAGAAGTTGGGCCAGAAACCCATTCCGGTTCAGGCTATACCCGCATCAATAAATATTCCGTGCGTCTGATCACCTCCCTATTTGAAATGCAAGGGACGCTGGAATGGGCTGGGCGATTTGAATTAGCGGCGATGCTGACAAGCGGGGCAGGCGATTTTTTCCCGCTTTATGAGGCCAGTTTGAAAGCGATCCAACATCCAGAATTGGAATTGGGCAGTCCGGCCATCATCTTCAACCGCCGCAAGTTAGACCTGATCAGCTTTTTATCCGACAAAGCGGACGTCTAATCCTCATGGATACCAGCAACCTCCGCAAAGGGATTGTGGACATCGGGGCGGAAATGTATCGGCGGGACTACATCTCCGGGGGGGCGGGAAATATTTCGGCCCGCCTACCAGATGGACATTTACTCATTACCCCCTCCGGCCTCAACAAAGGTAAACTTACCCCCAACGATTTACTGATTATTGATCTAAATGGCAACTGCATCAGCGGCGACGCGACTTGCAACCCTTCTTCGGAAGTGCCGATGCACCTGGAAGTCTATCGCCAACGGCCTGATGTCGGTGCGGTGATCCACGCCCACCCGATCACATGCGTGGCCCTGTCTTTGGTGGGGATTTCCTTACAAGACCCTTACATCCCCGAAGCCCTTGTCATGCTCGGCCCGGTTCCTACCACCCCTTATGCCACGCCCTCCAGTACCGAAAACCGCGATGCTATCGCGGGACTGATTGCCCAACATGATGCCATCATCCTCGCGCATCATGGCTCTCTCACCGTAGGCCGAAACCTGGATGAAGCCTTTACC
>JABWBV010000099.1 GCA_013359445.1 Anaerolineales bacterium
AGCCTCGATGCTGGCACGGGCACTTGAAAAGGCCAATTTCAAACGCCCTGTTGAGGTTCTAACCGCATGTAGTGGAGACGAAGCGCTAGAAGTGGGAAAACACGGGCCTATTGATGTGTTAATCACTGATTTTATGATGCCAGGCATGAGTGGGTTAAACCTGATCGAAGCCCTCAAAACCGCCGGACAACAACCCGGCTACACCATTCTCGTCACAGCTTATGATACCCCCGGCCTGGATGAAGTCGCCAAACGCCTCAAAGTAGACCGATACCTCGTCAAACCCGTCCGCCCGGAGGCCATTCAATCGATTGTTGTCCAACAATTGGAGGGGCAATTTCAACAACAACTCCCCGTCGACCCGGAACCCGCCCCCCCCTTCAAAATCCTCATCGCCGACGACTACCCCGATAACCTGCGCCTTCTCTCCGTCCGCTTACGCACCGAAGGCTACACCTTCATCACCGCCGCCGACGGCATCGAAACCCTCGAAAAACTCCGGGGCGAAATGCCGGACCTGGTCCTATTAGACATCAATATGCCCCGCAAAGATGGCCTGGAAGTGCTCCAGGAAATGCGGGCCGACCCTGAAATCTCCCACATCCCGGTCATTGTCGTGTCCGCCGCCCGCGTGGGGTCCGGCGATGTGCTGGCCGGGCTAAACCTGGGGGCCGATGACTACATCGTCAAACCCTTCGATTGGAACGAGATGGCCGCCCGCGTCCGCACCAAACTCCGGGTCAAACGGGTGGAAGATGCCCTGCGCCGCCGCAACCGCGAACTGAGTCTGCTCCCCGAAATTGGACAAGATTTGAGCGCACGCCTTGACGTGGATGAACTCGCCAGCATTCTCTTGGAACGGGTGGTAGCCAAACTGGGGGCCTCCAATGGGCATTTGTACATTTTCCAACCCGATGGCAATGTGTTCCACAAAACCCACCACAAAATTGACCTCACCCAATGGTCAGAAGAGAGTGCCCTGGGCTGGATCGTCACCGAAGGCATTGAAGCCAAAGTCGTCGCCGACCACCGGGGAATGCTGATTCGAGATACGCAAACCGAAAAACATTGGCTAAAACCCCCCTTGGAAGGGGCACGTTCTGCGCTTTCGGTGCCCTTTTTGGGGCGGCATAAAGTTTTGGGCGTGCTCACCATTTCGCACGAACAACCCAATCACTTTACCGAAGACCAACTCAATCTTGTGCAGGCCATAGCCAGTCAGGCCGCTATCGCCATCGAAAACGCCCAACTTTACAGCACAATCCAGCAAGAGCAAAAACGCCTAACCGCCGTACTCCATGCCGTGGCCGATGCGATCATGTTGATGGACGAACACGGACGGATGCAACTCGTGAACCCCGCGGGGAGCCGCCTATTTACCGATGTCAACACCCGCCTAGGGTACCCCCTCCCGAAAAACAAAGGGTACGACCCCCTGGTCGAACTGCTTTCCCAGGCCAAACAAGCCAACGCCTCCACCGATGGGGAAATCCCCTGGCCCGATGGCCGCACCTTTAGCGTGATGATCACCCCCGTGGAACAGGGCGGGCAAGTGACTGTTTTGCATGATGTGTCCCATTTCAAAGAACTGGAGCGGGTGAAAGACGAATTTATCGCCACTGCCTCCCATGATCTAAAAAACCCGATCACCTCTGTGATGGGTTTCAGCGAACTGATGACCCGCGTGGGGCCGCTCAACGAACAGCAAACGGAATTTTTGGGGCGGATTCGGCAGGCGGCAGGGCAAATGAACGATTTGGTGCTCGGCCTGTTGGAACTTGCCCGCTTGGACGCGGGGGTTCCCATCACTCGCGAACCACTGAGTTTGATGGATTTATTGATCGGTGTCACGCAGGAATTTCAACCCAAAGCGCTCGAAAAAGCCCAAACATTGGAGCTAATCCCCGCGGAACAAGGCTTGATTGTAGGGGACCCGTTGCGGCTTCGGCAGGTTTTACGCAATCTGGTGGGCAATGCGATCAAGTACACCCCGGTCAATGGGACCGTAAAAGTGGGGGCAGAACATGTGGATCGATTTATCCAGATCGATGTGCAAGATACCGGGTTAGGCATCCCTGCCAAAGACCTGCCCTATATTTTTGACCGTTTTTACCGGGTTCATGCGGATGATCGGGTGGATATTGAGGGCAATGGGCTGGGCCTGGCAATTGTGAAAGCGATTGTGGAACAGCACGGCGGCAAAATCACCGTAGAAAGTGAACACGGACAGGGAACCTGTTTTCGGTTTACCTTGCCAGTCTCTCCTTCAAACTTGCTTTCTATAAAGGAATAAACGATGAAATACCTAAGTTCCAAACTCATGACCCTCGCGTTGGTTTTTATCCTGGCCCTGGTTTTAGGGGCTTGTCAGGAGCAACCCGCTGAACCAGACAAGATCACGGTACAGCTGAGTTGGTTTCATACAGTTGAATTTGCTGGGTTTTATGTGGCCGATCAAAAAGGGTTTTATGCCGAAGAAAATCTGGAAGTGACTCTACTCCCCGGCGGTCCTGAGACCTTTCCGATTGCTGAAGTAACAGCGGGAAAGGCCCAATTTGGCGTTTCGGCGGCTGATGAGATTATCCGTGCCCAGGCCGAAGGGCAGGCGTTATTGGCCCTGTCGTGTATTTTTCAAGAGAATCCGCTGGTGGTCATCTCGCTGGCCGAGGCGGGGATCAGGCATCCCGAGGATTTGGTTGGAAAAACGGTAGGGGTCATCTCCCCCGCGTTGGACACCACATGGGATATTCAATTTATCGCGTTGTTGAACCAAATGGGCATTGATCCGGCTTCGTTAAACTTTGTTGCAAATGAGGCTTATCACGGGGCGGATGATCTGCTCAGCGGGCGGATGGACGCCGCGAGTGGGTTTTTCTCGACCAATGAACCCATTGTCGCCATTGCAGAAGGGTATCCTATCAATTCCATTTATTACAGCGATTACGGGGTTGCGTTTTATAACAATTTGATTTTTGCAGAGGCTTCGCTGGTAGAACAACAACCTGACCTTGTCCAACGCTTTATGCGGGCCACCTTAAAAGGTTATTTAGCCGCCATCGAAAACCCAGAGGAAGCAACAGACTTTACCCTGCTTTATGATAATACGTTAGATCGAGCATTTCAACTCGCCTCAATGCAAACCCAAATCCCTTTGATTGACACGGGCAATGCGGCGTTAGGGTGGATGGATATTGCTGTTTGGCAAAACGCGATGGATATTTTGTTAGCTCAAAATATTCTTTCTGAGGCTGTAGATTTAGAAAAAGTATTCACCAATCAGTTTATCGAACAGAGTAAGTAACCTTTCAGATATATTGGGAGAATCCTCGAAAAAAGGATGGGTGGGGGATAACCATCCCCTACCCATCCTTTTTTTCGGAACATTCTTCTCTAAACTGAACGGTTACCAGAGTAATTTGTGGACATCAAAAACTGGTCAATGGACGATATGGAGCAAGTTAAATGAGTGAAAGGATCCCTGAACACCAAAACCTGCATCAATCAGGAGAGGCTTTGAACGAGCAAAAGGCTCTGCGTGTCACTTCGATCACGATAACGGCGACCCTGGTCATAGCGGGTTTTTACTATTTCTTAGCATGGCAGTTGCAAGCCTGGTCTGCGGGGGCAATGGCAGGAATTTTCACGGCATATAGCCTTGCCGCCTGGCTTGCGAGGGGGCCTATTCGCAAGGGACGTGTTCAGCAGGGTGCGTGGATCATACTCGGCGGCCTGTGGGGGGTGTTAATGTTTGGGATGTTCTTCGTTGCGGGGACGGGATGGCTTTCTGGAATCACGGCGATTTTCTTGACTTATATAATCTCTTGGCAAAGCCTGCCACGAAGCCAACGCCCAACGGCATTGATTGGTAGTGTGGTAGCAGGGAGCATCACCATAGCGCTTGATACACTTGGGCTGGATAATCGTCTTGGATTTGCCCAAATTCAGGCTTCTATCCCTGTGCTTACCGTCGCTTTTCTCTTAATTGTTTTTTATTTTGTCGTTCGCCAGACCTGGCAAGAGAGCATTCGCAACCGGCTGGTGGCGTCCTTTCTCGGCTTGGTCATTATTCCGTTGGTTTTAAGTGCTTTTATCTCGGCCCTTGTGCTTCGGCAAGCCGCAATTAATGATGTCTATAATCACCTCTCAGCCATCACGGTATTAAAAGAGAACCAGTTGAAAGACTGGGAAGAGAGTATGTTTGGCACGCTAGATATTACGCTCCGGGAACGCGATGAAAAGGAGGTGGTTCGGCTTCTTTTGCAGGGCGATCCAAATTCCGCCGATTTTCAGGCATACTATCCAGAAGTTGCCCAAGATGTAGAGACCGTGCTTGAACGCACCGGCTATTTTAAGGAAATATTTTTGCTGGACAGCGAGGGAAACGTAGTGCTCTCGACAGAACCGAACCAGGTCGGGAAAATCTTTGCCAACCAGCCGATTTTTCAGGAAGGCATCAAAGGAAAATATGTTCAACCGCCGACCTACGTCCAGGCGCTTGGCGAGATTGTCTTATGGATCGGCCAACCCCTCCACGATGAAACAGGGCAAGGGGTGGGGGTAATTGCGGGGCGTGCAGACCTGGATGTGGTCAGCGAGTTCATGTTGCAGGATATTGGCCTGGGTGAAACGGGTGAGTCCTACCTGGTCCGTTCCAACTATGCCATGCTGACCGCTTCAAGATTCGAGGGCTATTTGCCGGGCGAAACCTACGTGCGCACTGAGGGGGCGAATAACGCCATCGAAAATATTGAGAATGGAAATGGGGCCTATCTTGATTATCGCGGGGTGGCTGTCTTTGGCGCTTACCGTTGGCTTCCGGAATTAGGGGTGGCGTTAATTGCCGAGGTCGATCAAAGCCAAGCGCTGGCTTCGACATTAGCCGCCTCCGCGACCAGTGGAGGCGTGGCCGTGGGTGCGGCCATTTTCGCGGTGCTGGTTGCCTTATTGATCACGCGTACCATTGCGAATCCATTAGGCGAGTTAGTCACTGCCGCTCGACGACTTGCCGCCGGGGAACTCGCGATTTCCGTAGAAATGAACCGCCAAGATGAAATTGGGACGCTGGCAGGTGCCTTCAACGACATGGCCGGACAACTGACTGACCTCATTGGATCGCTGGAGCAACGCGTGGCTGAACGGACCAAAGCCCTCGCCACCTCCACCGAAGTCAGCCGCCGCCTTTCAACGATTTTGGACCAAGAAGAACTGGTGCGCGAAGTGGTGGACCAAATCAAACAGGCGTTCAACTACTACCACGTCCACATTTACCTTTGGGATACCAAACGCGAAAATCTGGTCATGGCAGGGGGAACCGGAGAGGCCGGGCGGTTGATGCTCGAAAGCGGGCATTCCATCCCTGCGGAACGGGGCTTGGTGGGGCGCGCCGCCGAGACGGGGACAGTGGTGCTGGTCTCCGATGTTGCCCAAACGATTGGCTGGCTTCCTAATCCGCTTTTACCGGAGACAAAGGCGGAAATTGCTGTGCCTATTCTGCTTGGGGAGACCGTCCTGGGCGTGCTGGATGTGCAACAAAACAAGGTGGGGGGCATCACCCAAAACGATGCGGATTTGCTCCAGGCCATTGCCAATCAGGTCGCAAGTGCCCTACAAAACGCGCGCATCTATGGGGCCACACAACAACAGGCGAACAAAGAAGCGCAACGAAATGAAATCATTCAAAAAATTCAAAATACGCCCTCTGTCGAAGATGCGCTCAAAGTCGCCGTGCGCGAGTTAGGGCGTGCGCTTGGAACCCAAACCAGTGTGCATTTATCCGATTACTCGGAACCTCTGATAAAAACCCCGTAAGCATCATCTGGCGGGAAAATTCGGGTTCTGCCCCTTTTATCCCGGTAGCCCCAGTTTTATTCGTTTTACCTTTGCACCGCAGTGATAGGAACAACCAGTCTTTGGAGATCAAAGAATGACCAACTCTGAACCAACCCTTGCAAATGATGACCTGAGAAGAAAAAGAAACGCCCTCCGCGTGAGTGTAATCTTTTCTGTTGCCATGGTCCTTTTTACGCTGTTCACCTTAAAAGATATCTGGCCTGTTCAAAACAGGGATGATGCGATTTTTCTCATCGAAGATACCTTGTTAATTCTTGCTTCCGTGATCAGCATCCCTCTGGTTCGAAAAGGACATACCTCCAGAGGCATGGGAATTTTACTCGGAGCCTTGCTCGTCACCATGCTCCTTTCTCCCTTCAATAGTGAGGGGGGTGGAATTATGGTCGCGCTGGTCGGGTTAGTCGTGACGTTTGGGATCACAAACCTGACCATGCCCCCGCGCCCAGCCGGATGGGCAATGGGGATCAGCACCGCGATTGGATTCGTTGCAATTTTGGTAGATTTATTTGGCCCGGCGAATAGTATTACAGAAGAAAACACTGCGTTCATCCTCATTTTAGGAATTTTGGTTAGTGTGATCCTCTTTGGCTTGATCGTCAGGCAGTTCGCAAATTACAGCTTGCGCGCCAAACTCGTTATCGCGTTCATGGTGGTATCCCTCCTTCCGCTCATTATTCAGGGGTACCAAAACAACACCGTCACCAAAAATACCCTGACCGAGAATGCCAATCAAAGCCTCCAGGGTCAGGCGAATCAAACCGCCGCAATTCTGGATAATTTCATTCTCACAACCAAGGAACAACTTCGCGCCCAGGGTCAATTGCCCTCTTTTGCCAATTTTCTGTCGCTCCCAGCCAACGAAAGAGGCTTCAGCCCGGAGCAAATTCAGGCCAACACCACCCTCCTCGCCCTGAGCCGTAGCAATCCGGCTTTTATTTCTTCTTATGCCCTCTTGGACCTTGACGGCAACATCCTCCTCGATACAAAACCCTCCAATATTGGTCTGAACAAAGCCACCCAAGACTACTTTACCGTGCCGCTACAAACTGGCCTCACCTATGTTTCTCCCGTTTATTTTTCCCCCAACGCTTCTGAAAACCTCGCCCTTTACTTCTCTGCCCCGGTAGTGAACCTCGCAGGCGATATTATCGGCGTTTTGCGGGTTCAATATACCGCCTCGGTTTTCCAAGCCCTCCTGCGCGAGAGTGCCAATACCGTCGGGTTAGGTATAGGGGCCGTACTCCTGGATGAAAATTCCCTTCGTCTCGCACACACCTCCGATCCTGAACTCATTTTCAAATCGGTGGTGCCACTCGAGGCCACCCGCTTCCGCCAACTGCAAGCCGCAGGACGTGTCCCACAGGGGGGAACCGCCACCGATTTTTCCACCAATGCCCAAGATTTTCAAGCCGGGCTAGACAACATCGATACACAACCTGCCTTCACCGCCGACTTGAACATCGGCCCACAGCCTCTTGGCATCGACTCTGTCGTCGCCACCCGAATGCAAACCCAACCCTGGATTATCGTCTTTGCCCAACCCCAGGATTTGTTTCTGGCCCCCATCGTTGAGCAATCACGCAATGCCGTTCTGTTTGGCATGGCGATTTCCGCCGTCGTCTTTGGGCTTGCGATAGTTTTGTCGCAATTCCTGGCCGCGCCGGTCAGTCGCCTCAGCGCGATTGCGGCAGAAGTCGCCACCGGCAAGTTTGAGGCACGGGCGCGCGTCGAGTCCGGGGATGAAATCGGGGCACTGGCAAACGCCTTCAACCAAATGACGGAACAATTGGGAACCCTGGTAGGCACCCTCGAACAACAAGTCGCTGACCGCACCCGTGCGTTAGCCGCCTCCACCGAAGTCAGCCGCCGCGTCTCCACCATTCTCGACCTCGACCAACTCATCATCGAAGTGGTTGAGCAAGTGCAAAGAGCTTTTAACTACTACCATACCCACATTTACCTCTTTGACCCCAATCGGGAAAAACTGCTCATGATGGGCGGCACAGGTGAAGCAGGCCGCCGTCTGCTCCAAAACAAACATTTTCTCGTCCCCGGAAAAGGCCTGGTCGGGCGGGCGGCAGAGACCAATCAAGTGGTCTTCGCACCAGACACGACCTCTGACCCCCGCTGGCTCCCCAACCCCTTATTACCCGAAACCAAAGCGGAAATTGCCATCCCAATTGCGGTGGGGCAAAATGTCTTGGGGGTTTTGGATGTTCAGCAAAACACCACAGGAAAACTCACCCAGGAAGATGCAGACCTGCTTCAGGCCATTGCCAACCAGGTCGCCATCGCCATTCAAAACGCCCGCTCCTACGAAGTGACCCGCCGCATTGCTGAACAGGAAACGAACGTAAACAGCATTGCTCAAGAAATCCAACAAGCCACCCAAATGGAAGATGTCCTTCAAATTTTAGCCACCGGGTTAGGACAATCCGTAAAAATTAAGCGGGCGGTGGTTCAAATACAAAATCTGACCATTCTGGATAAACAGAACTAATCTGGAGACCACCTTATGGACATCCGAAAATTCTTTTCCGCTCCAGTTTTTAAGGACGACGAAGAAAAAACTCGCCAGGCCCTATTATTACAAATTATCCTGAATACACAGGTAGGCGTTTTAGCCCTGGTGATTCTCGGAACCACCATCACGCTCTTTACCACAGAAGGCAATCGTTGGCCGGAACTGGTGGTGATGAGCATTGCCAGTCTGTTGATCATCTTTTGGCGCACACTCATGGAAAGAGGACAAGTAACCCTGGCCAGCGGAGGCATGATCTTTTTCTTTACAGTCAGTGTCACCGCTATTTTATTCAATGGCGGAACCCTGCGCTCAACCGGATTGATCTATTTCCCGTTGAGCATCGTGATGGCCACCTTATTAATTGGTCGCAGAGCAGGTCTCATCACCTTTTTCTTTACCTCCCTGATTGGCGTTGCCTTAATTGAAGGAGAGATACGCGGGCTTCTCCCACCCGCCAACAATCAAACCACCTTTGCCGCCCACGCGATTATCATTTCTGGCCTTGGCTTAGCCACCGTCCTCCTTTACCTTGCCAACCGCGGCACGGAAGACGCCCTAACCCGTGCCCGTCGGAACGAGCGAGAAGTGCGCGAACTAGCCACTAAACTTGAAGTGCGGGTGGCCGAACGGACACGTGACCTCACCCTCTCCGCGGAAATTGGCCGCACGGTCGTTCAAGAACGAAATCTGGACGTTCTCCTCCCCGCCGCGGTCGAACGCATTCGCCAAACCTTCGCCCTCTACTATGCCCAAATTTACCTGACCGACGCGGCGGGCCGCACCCTGATCCTGCGCGCTGGCTCAGGCACCATCGGCCAGGAACTCCTGCAAAGAGGCCACCGCCTGCCCGTGGCCTCCAGTTCGATCAATGGGACCGCCGCCTTTACTAAAAAAGCCGTCCTGGTAGAAGATACAACAAAAAGCCCCACCTTTTTGCCCAACCCCCTCCTCCCCAAAACCCGCTCAGAAATGAGTGTCCCCCTCCTCTCCGCAGAGCAAGTGCTCGGTGTGCTCAACATGCAAAGCGAGTTCCCCGACACCTTTACCCAAGAAACCCTGCCCGCCTACGAAATTTTGGCCGGACAACTGGCCGCCGCCATCGAAAACGCCTATCAATTTGCCGAAATCGAAAAAGCGCGCCGACAAATCCTGGCACAATCCAGCCTGCTGACCCGCGAGGGGTGGAACACCTATCTGGACGGCGTTCGCCAGGCAGAATTCGTCGGGGTAGTCTACCAGCAAGGGGAAACAGTCCCCCTCGCGGCCCCCGTCGTATCCCCCGAACTTGGACCTTTGACCATCCCCATTTCGATATCCGGGGCAGACATCGGTTTTATTCAACTTGAATCGGAAAGCAACACCTTATCACCCGAAGAACGTGACGTTGCGGTCCGTCTGGCCGACCTCGCGGGGCAACATCTCGAAAATCTCCGCCTGCTCGCCCAAGCTGAACATTTCCGCCGAGAAGCCGAACAAGCCGCCCGCCGTCTGACCCGCGAAGGGTGGGACACTTACACGCAGATGGCTCCAGCCGCCACCGATGGGTTTGTCTACACGAACAACCGGGTCAAACCTCTCAAAACGGGGCAAAGCGAAACCATGCCCACCATTTCCCACGCCCTCACCCTGCGCGGAGAAGCCATCGGCACCCTCCACATTGTCCCGCCCGCAGGGGAATCCGCCCTGGACGCCGAAACAGCCGACTTGATTACAACGGTTTCGGAAGCCCTTACCGCCCATCTCGAAAACCTCCGGCTCACTAGCGCCACCGAAACCGCCTTGGCACAAACCGAACGGCAGGCGCGGAGCCTTTCCCGGTTGAATGAGATGAGTACTGCCCTTAACCAGGCCACCCACCTGATACAGCTGATTGCACTTACGCTTCAAGAGGCCCCGCTCATTTTGTCGGCAGATGTAGCGGGGTTAGCGCTCCTTACACCGGACAAACAATTTATGGAGGCTTTCAGGCTTCAGAACGGGCAGGTCATTCAAGTGGTTGCCCCCGAAGGCAAGTTGATTCCCCTGGCCAATACTTCTGCCGAAAAGGTCATGCAAGAACGACGAATTTTGCTTGTGCCCGATGCCCGCCAATCTCCCTTGCTCGATTTGAAAGATATGGCGCGCACGGGCATGGTTGCCGTTATGCAAGCGCCTCTGGTTCTGGGCACACAGGTTTTGGGGGTGTTGAATGTGATGAGTTTTTCGCCTCATCGCCAATTTACCGAACAAGATGCCAACCTCTTACAGCAGGTGGCATTGGTGGTTGCGACCACGTTAGAAAACCAACGTCTCTTAACCCAAACGACCAAACGTGCCGAGCACGAAGCGTTGATCAACACCATCAACCAACGTATCCAAAGCGCCGGTTCGGTTGAAACCGCCCTGGAGACCGCCGCACGCGAAATTGGGCATTTGCTCAAAGCAAGACGGGCCGTCGTCGAAATTGGTAACCTACATTTGGACAAGACTGGCATTAATGAGCACTTTTCGTAATTATAGGTTGAAACTATGACCATTTCGAATAACACCTCTTCCCATCCTCCGACTTTCATGGACACCCTTCGTCACCGATTATTTGGTTCGCTAGATAATGTCGATGAAATTGGGGAGCGCAGAAAAACGGCATTATTAGCTGGTTTTGCGTTTTTTTTAATGATTTCCACGGGCATAGGAACCTTCGCCACGATAGCGGTTTCCCCTGGACAACTGCGCGCATCTTCAATCGCTCTTGGGATTACCTTTGTTCTTACTTTATTGGCTTATCTGTTTAGCCGGACAAAGTATTATCGCTGGGGATCTGTTCTATTGACTTTTTCTCTGTCGTTGACGGCCTTTTTAACCATTATCGGCGGAACAAATACCCCTGCCTCAACCCTTTATTCCTCGTTGCCCATTGCCCTCCTCCTTGCAAGTGCTTTATTTTCAATCCGTGGCCTGATCATCGCCCTCGGTTTTAATGTGCTTGGCATCATTCTGCTCCCCTTTGTGGTTTCTTACGTTGCTCCTTCCGATATCATGAGTGCGGCAGGGGTTATCAGCACATTCGGGGTGCTTCTCATTGTCGTGAGTAGCGTACGCAATTCTGTTGAAGCATTACGTTTAGCCGAACTTTCAAAAGCCAACCAGGAATTACTCGCCTTACGCGACTCCCTGGAAGAACGCGTTCAAGAACGTTCGGCCTCCCTCTCCGAAACCTTACGCATCGCGCGCCTTGGAAACTGGGAATTTGATTTCACAAAAGGAGAGTTTACGTTCAACGATGATTTTTATGCCGTCATGCGTACCACGGCAGAACGTGAGGGGGGATATAAGATGAGCGCCGCCCAATATGCCGAGCGTTTTGTCTATCCTGAAGACGCGCCCATTGTTGGGATAGAGATGGGCAAATCTATCGAAACCACCGATCCCAATTTCACCACCGAGGTGTCCCATCGTGTGTTTTTTGGAGACGGGCAAGTAGGGTATGTTACTGTACGGGTTCGCATCCAAAAAGATGCCGAAGGGCGCACGGTGAAATCTTTCGGCGCAAATCAAGATATTACGGTGCAAAAGAATGTTGAGCTAGCCTTAATTTCAAAGGAGGCCCAACTCTCCGAAGCCTTACGCATCGCTCGACTGGGCAACTGGGAATACGACTTTCGTAAAGATGAGTTCACCTTCAACGACGATTTTTATACCATGATGCGAACGACCGTGGAGCGCGAGGGCGGCTACACCATGAACGCCGCCCAATATACCCAGCGGTTCGTTTACCCGGAAGACGCCGCCGTCGTCGGGGTGGAAATTGGCAAATCCATCGAGACCACCGACCCCAATTTCAGCACCGAGGTGGACCACCGCGTCATCTTTGGCGATGGAGAAATCGGTTTCATCACCGTGCGCTTCCGCATCGAAAAAGATGCCCAGGGACGCACCATCAAATCCATCGGGGCCAATCAAGACATTACCGAAAAGAAAAAAGCCGAATCCGAACTACGAAAATTCCAATTAGCCCTCGAACGTTCCACCGATGCCGTATTTATGACCGATCTGGACGGCAAAATCGAGTATGCCAACCCTGCCTTCGAAAAAACCTACGGGTATTCGGCAGAAGAAACCCTCGGACAAACGCCCCGCCTCCTCAAATCCGGGCTGATTCCCGTGGAACAATACACCCATTTTTGGAACGCCCTTCAACAAAACCAGGTCATTGCGGGCGAAATTATCAACAAACACAAAGATGGACGGTTACTCCCCGTTGAAGCGATCAACACGTCGATTTTAGATACATCTGGCAATCAGTTGGGATATATGGCCACCCATCGGGATATTACTGCCCGGAAAAAAGCCGAAGAAACCCTCGCCAAACGGGCCGCGGAATTAGAAACCGTTACCCAACTCGCCACAGCCATTTCCGCCATCCCCAACCCACTGGAAATGCTCGAATACGTCTCAAACCTGACCAAAGAACGCTTCGGCTTTTACCACGCCCACGTATACCTCCTCGACCCGGAAGATAGCATGTTGGAATTGGCCGCTGGCGCTGGAACAGCCGGTCAGACGATGGTAGCCCGGGGCCACGCGATCCCCCTCGCCCGCGAACAATCTCTGGTCGCCCGCGCCGCCCGTACCCGCCAGGGGGTCCTCGCCAATGACGTCACCCAAACCCCAGACTTTCTCCCCAACCCCTTGCTCCCCGAAACCCGCTCGGAATTGGCTGTGCCCTTACTGGTGCGCGACGAAGTGTTAGGGGTGTTGGATGTCCAGTCCACTCAGGTAAACGCCTTTACCACCGAAGACATCCGCGTCCAAACTATCTTGGCCGCCCAAATCGCCGTTGCTCTGGAAAACACCCGGGCCAACGAAAAAACCGCACAAACCCTCGCGGAATTAGATACCCTCACCCGCCGCCTGACACACGAAGGCTGGCAAACCTACCTCACCGAAACCGAACGCAACCGCTTAGGCTTCAGCTTTGAAGGGAACCGCCTCACCCCCCTCCAAGATCTTCCCCCCGCATTGGAAACGAAACAAACCTTTGTCCAGCCCGTAGTCTTGCGCGGCGAACGCATTGGGCAATTGGTCGCGACCGAAGCGGCATTGGAAGAAGAAGAACTCCGCTTCGTCCTGAGTGCTGTTTCCCAGGGGTTAAGTGCCCACCTCGAAAACCTACGCCTGACCGAAGAATCCGAACGCCGCGTCGATGAACTACGGCTCGTCAATGAAATCGGGCAGGCCCTTACTTCAGAGGTCGAAATCCTGCCCATCATCGTTACCGTCATCAACACCATTAACCAGGCTTTTCGGTCCAATCTGACCTACATCGCCCTGTTTGATCCAGATACCGAGATGATCGAAATTCCCTACATGCTCGATCACCAAATCCCTATCTTTGAAGAACCGTCCATGCCACTCGGAGATGGCATCACCTCGATGATCATCAAAACCCGCCGCCGCATTTTTATCAACCAGGACGCCGAACGCCGTTTACAAGATTTGGGCGCCATCCCAACTGCGACCCAAAATGCCATGGCCAAATCCTTCATTGGCATTCCTCTTCTCACAGGAGAAGGAGTGGTGGGGGTGCTAAGTGTCCAAGATGTCGAACATGAAGGCCGGTTTACCCAGGGCGATGTAGACCTGCTCACCACCATCGCCGCCAATGTCGCCGTTGCCATTCAAAATGCCCGGTTATATGCCCAGGCCCACAAACGTGCACAACGCGAAGCCAGGGTAAACCTGATCGGGCAAAAAATTCAAAGCGCCACCACCGTGCAAAACGCCCTCCGCACGGCCATTCAGGAATTAGGCCTGGCCCTAAAAGCCAAAAAAACCGTTGTGAAACTTACCACCCAGACCCCCGAACAACCGAACACGCGAACCCCGTAAAGTTGGTCCTCTCCCTAAAAACTCGTTTGTCTCGCTTCGCCTCTTGGAGTACTTATGAAAGTAACGCGAAAACTTATTCTCCCTTCGCTCATGATCTTAATCCTGATCACCATCGGCATCGTCGTCGTGGATACCTTGACCAACCTAGCCAATGCGGATCAGCGCGAAAAAGAAACGCTGGCGAATCTTGAAACCGTCTTTTCCGCACGGGTAGAGGCCCTCAAGGCGTTCTCCATCGGACTGGCTATCGAAGTCGCAAACAACCCCGAAGTCCAGGCCGCCTTTGCCGCGGGCGACCGCGCCCGGCTGACAGAATTAACCCTGCCAGCATATAAACTCATTGACGCCCAATTTGACGTGCCTCAACATCAATTTCACCTGCCCCCTGCAACCTCCTTCCTACGTTTACACCAACTGGATCAATTTGGCGATGATCTCTCAACCTTCCGTTTCACCGTGTTAGCCGCCAATGAGCTAAAACAACCCCTGGCAGGCATCGAGATTGGACGAGGCGGCTTAGGCGTGCGCGGGTTGGCCCCAGTTTCATATGAAGACACACATATTGGAACAGTAGAATTTGGATTAAACGTAGACCAATCCCTCCTCGACGATTTGAATGCACAATTTGGCAGTGACTGGCAAATTTTCCTGCGCCGGGAACCCGCCGAAATCGCCACCTTTATCGGGGCCACTGGCGAGACAGAAGGCCCCATCTCAGATTTGCTCTTCCAGGCCTCCACCTTTGACGAGCCTGTTTTTGGGCAGGCAGAAGCCTATACAACCGCCCTTCTAGGGACTACTGCCCTCTCACAAATCAACATCAACGAGAAAGCCTACACC
>JABWBV010000100.1 GCA_013359445.1 Anaerolineales bacterium
TGCCAATTGGGGCAACAAGTGGCATTTGTACACAGTTTGAGTGGTTTCTCCATCAGTTGCTTTCACCGTTTTTGCCCTAGAAAGAAGAATAATGACCCCACTAGAGCCAATAGCCCAATTATTGCCAGGGCGACAGGGACAAAAATGAGCCAGTTAAAGCTGGTTTCTGGGGTAACAATTGGGGGAGAAGTGGTTGGGGATGGGGAAACGGCCGTATTTGTCACTACTACAATAGTTTCACTGGTGGCTGTGGCGGGGGTGGGGGTAATTGTGGCTGTGGCGGTTTCGGTAGCAGTCGGCGTGAGGGATGGCGTAGCCGAGGTTAATACCTCTGGCAAGTTGGTAGAACCGCCAATTTCCATTGGTTGGGGGCGAGAGCCTACTACCACCTCTTGCCCCACGCTCAACACACTTTCCACAGTCAAGTTACTCAGTTGATACAATTGCTCCAATGTCAAATCGTAAATCACCGCAATCCCGATCAAGCTGTCCCCTTCTTGCACCACATGCACAATCGTGCCATCGGGTTTGATGCGGGCATGGGGGAACCCAGCCAGAATGGCAGAACCATCGGGCAGCATCCCAAACCCAATAATTAACGTTTGCCCGGCAATCAGCGGTGTTTCGGCCGTTATGTTGTTGTAGGCATATAAATCGTTGATAGACACCCCAAACTTTTCGGCAATCAACAGCAGAGTGTCCCCAGAGGCGATGGTGTAGAGAATACGGCCGTCTGGTTGGGCAGTTGGCGAAACGATTGGTGTTGGGGTGTTGGTTGAAGTAGGTGTGTTGGTGGGAACGGCCGTATGGGTAGGTAGCGCTGTTTGGCTAGGGGTGGCTGTGGGGCCAGGTGTTGGGCTGGGGCCAGGGGTGTTGGTGGGGGGAGGCGTGCCGCCGTTGGTACAACTGGGGATGGTGAACGCACCGACACGGGTTTTCCACTGATTGGTGGAGTTGGCGGTGTAATATTCGCCGGTGTACCAGAAGGTGCAGTCGTTGGCAGGATCAATCGAGAGCGAGGAGTAGTCGCCCCAACGATTGGAGCCGGTTTGGGAGCCGCCGCCGTTGACGAGAATGGCTTCCGCCTGGAAGGTGCCGAGTGGGTCAGTGGCGAGCCGGGTGACATACCGCAGGCCGGGATTCAGGGTGGTGTTGGAGACGGAGTACGCCAGGGCGATGTTGCCCGCGCCGTCCATGGCGATACTCCCCATGAAGCGATCTAACCCATCGCCCAGATCGTGAGTGCCTTCTTGATAGAGAGTCCATCCGCCGCCAGTGTTGCGAAGTTCAAACCAGCGCAGGGCTGAACCAGTTTCGCCCAACCCGCCGCCAACGGCAAAGGTACCGACCAACGCCTGGTGCGTGCCAAAGTTGCGGTACGGGAAGTGGAACATCGGCCATTCGGAGACGGCATCTACACGTTGGGTGGTGCCTGCCTGTTTGATACAACTCAGGTTGAAGAACCCGCACACCGTGTAGGTGTAGGGGGTGATGGGAAGGCTGGCATTTAGGGTGAAGGTGGTGTTGGCCGGAGTGGCCCAGTCTATGTGGAAGGCATACACTTCAAGCCGGTCAGTGCCGCCGTGAAAACTGTTGTCTTTGAAGGTGTAAAAAGGGTTCGGCGCGCCCGCGGGGGGTGGGGTGGCTCCATCTAGATCGCCGGGCATGTAGAAGTTTGTTCCCCCTGTGAATTTTTGGAAGGTGGCGGAGGCGCCGATGAGCATGTTTGCCCGATTGAAGGCGTAGGCGGTGTAGGTGTTTTCGTTGGCGGCCATGTAGTAGGCATCCGGCCATACGCCAAATTTGAAGTAGTCGGGGAATTGGGTAACGTTGAAGGTGTAGGTGAAATATGTGCCCATCGGGTCAGGCGTCTGCGAAACGGCGATGCACATATGGTTAGGGTTGGCAAATTGACTGAGAAGCCAGCGGTCGGCCAGGGAGTCGTATAAAACGATGGGGTCTCCGGCGTTGCTGGTACATAAGCCGCTGGTCCACAGGGTCCCCAGGCTGAACGGACTGGTGAGTAAGGTGCCGGTTTTGTTATAAATGGCGACTTTGGTGGAATTGACCGTTTGGACATAGTGATTGGGACCAACATCGCCGCTGGGGTCGGGCGGGGTGCAGGACCCACATCCGGTGGGGTTGCCTGTGCCGTCAAAGCTGAGGTCCAGGCTGGGGGTTTCACCCGGGTTGTCGCTGGCCGGACGGATGAGGGGATCGGTGGGGACATCCGTGCGGTTCCAGGTGCCGCGTTGGCCCTGGTCGGGTTCAAATTGTAAGGGGTTGTGGCGGGGGTTGATTTCTTTGTTGAGGGTGGGTTCTTCTGAGGCCAGGGGGAGGTCGCGGACGGCAACACTCAGGCCAGGGGTGACGACCTCACTCACAAATGGGCCTTGAAAACTATCGGTTTCTTGGGCCGCTTTTCCTACTTGAGTCGCTTGTAAGTAAGAGGGGAGTAGGAGCAGGGTTAAGGCGGCTCCGAAAACAAAAATCATGCGCGTAAATTTCATGGGGGTCCTTTGTACTCTGAAGAAAAATAAAAAATTAAAATGTTTCGAAGGAGAAGGGCTGATTGTAAAAGCAAAACGAAAATTCTTCATGTTGGACAATCCCACCATTTGTCCTAATCTTGACTTCAACCGGGTAAATATTTGGACCTGCTCATTAGCAGGCGGCAGTTCCCCCAAAAAAAGACCCTCCGAAAATAGTCAACCGACTGTTTTCGGAGGGCGTAAAATTGAGTTTTGCTGATCTAAATGGTGAGGCTAACTGCCACTGATGACATTTTTCAAAATATCGCCACCCAAACCGCTCAGGCCGCGGGATTCTCCGCCACTGTTGGTAAAGGTCATGCCTGCTTTGATCCGGTCCACAAGGCGGGAGAAGGGCAAACTTTGTACGTACACCGTGCCCGGCCCGGTCAGGGTTGCCAGGAACAAGCCTTCTCCCCCGAACAAGGCATTTTTGAACCCACCGACAAACTGAATGTTGTAATCCACGGTGGAGGCGAATCCGACCACACAGCCAGTGTCCACGCGTAAAGTTTCACCCGCGGCCAGTTCTTTGCGTATCACCGTGCCGCCTGCGTGCATAAAGACCAAACCATCACCTTCCAAACGCTGAAGGATAAAGCCTTCTCCGCCGAAGAACCCAGCTCCGAGCCGTTTGGTGAAAGCGATCTCGATTTCCGTGCCGCGCGCGGCACACAGGAAAGAGTCTTTTTGGACGAGAAAACGTCCTTTTTGCTCGTCCAGATCAAGGGCGATAATTTTGCCGGGATAGGGTGCGGCGAAGGCCACATGACTTTTAGCCTGGCCATTATTCAAAAAGGTGGTAATGAAAAAGCTTTCGCCCGTTAGCATCCGTTTGAAACCTTTGAACAATCCACCGCCAGTTCCGGTTTCCATCTCGATGCCTTTTTCCATATAGGTCATGGTTCCAGCTTCGGCGCGAACACCCTCGCCTGGGTCGAGTTCGATTTCGACGAGTTGTAAATCATCACCATATATTTTATAGTCAATTACGTCTGCCATTTTGAGCCTCCAAAAAAGAGTTTCTAGAAAGGGTTGAAGTTATGTGCTTAAAAACACATAACGAAGTACGGAATCCGAAAAACATCGTTGCACCGATTATAATCCCCCCTAAGCATTGTCACTCCGAAAGTTTTTTCAGAATCTTCGTGTCTTCTGTCTTTCCCGGAATTATTACCTTATGTTAGAAATCCTAAAATTTACCCTCGGTCCTGCCGCCACCAATGCGTATTTGCTGGCCAATCCTGAAACGAACGAAGCCATCTCCATTGATCCAGCCTGGGATGGGCATATTATTCTGCACGCGGCGAAATCGCGCGGGTGGCGGATCACCAACATCTGGCTGACCCACGGGCATTTCGATCACCTGGGGGGAGGGGCCGCGGTGGCCGATGGCAGTAGCCCCCCCCCGCCCGTTTCGCTCCACCCCGACGACTATTGGTGGTGGCGGAACGAAGGGGGGGCGTCGTTTTTTGGCCTACGCATTGACCCTGGCCCTGAGCCGACGATTGATCTGTTCCACGGCATGAAAATGTATCTTGGCGGTCATGAAATCGAAGTGCGCCACGCTCCCGGTCATACCAAAGGCCATGTCATGTTTTATGTCCCCTCAGAAAAGGTGTGTTTTTGTGGGGATGTGATTTTCCAGGGCAGTATAGGGCGTGTGGACCTGCCCGGTGGGGATATGGACACGCTGATTGCCAGCATCCGCGCCCAGGTATTGACCTTGCCCGATGACACCCGTCTCCTTTCTGGGCATGGCCCGGAGACCACGGTAGGGCAGGAGCGGTTGTTTAATCCGTTTTTGCAGTAACATTTTCCCCAAAAAAAAGCAACGGGCGGCTGAAGCCGCCCGTTGCTTTTTTTTAGCTAGGGTTATTGGGTCAAAAACTCAGCACATTTCCCGCCAGAAACGGGAGAAGGGGTTATTTTGCGTAATCTACGGCCCGCGTTTCCCGGATCACGGTCACACGAATTTGCCCCGGATACTGCATGTTTTCTTCGATTTGTTTGGCAATATCGCGGGCGATGCGAACGGAGTCCAAATCGTCCACCTGTTCGGGTTTGACGATGATGCGGACTTCGCGCCCGGCCTGAAGGGCAAAACTCTCGCGGACGCCTTTGAAACTGTTGGCGATGTCTTCGAGGGCGCGGACACGTTTGATGTAATCTTCCAAACTTTCGCGGCGGGCACCGGGACGCGCCCCTGAGATTGCATCTGCCGATTCGACGATGATGGCTTCGACGCTTTCTTGCTCGATTTCATGATGGTGAGCGGCGATGGCGTTGATGACTTTGGGGGGGAGACGATAGCGTCGGGCCAGGTCTGCGCCGATTCCGGCGTGCGTGCCTTCGACATTGTGGTCAATGGCTTTGCCCAAATCGTGCAAAAGCCCGCCCATTTTGGCGATTTCGATATCTGCCCCTAGTTCGGACGCAATGACGCCCGATAAACGGGCAGTTTCGACGGCGTGGAAGAGTTGGTTCTGGCCGTAGGAGGTGCGGTATTTTAGCCGCCCGAGGATTTTGATGATCTCGGTGGGTAGGCCGGGTACGCCCGCTTCGTAGGTGGCTTGTTCGCCTGCTTCTACGATAGTGCGTTCGACTTCATCTTGTTCTTTTTTGAGGACTTTCTCGATGTGGGCGGGGTGAATGCGCCCGTCCAGAATGAGTTTGCCCAACGCGCGCCGGGCGACCTCCCGCCGAACCGGGTCAAAACAGGAGATGGTGACCGCTTCGGGAGTGTCATCGACGATTACATCTACTCCAGCGGCTTGTTCGAAGGCGCGGATGTTGCGGCCATTGCGTCCAATGATCCGGCCTTTCATCTCTTCCGAGGGGATCGGGACGGTGGAGGTGGTGATTTCGTTGACGTGCTCAGAGGCGACCCGTTGAATGGCGAGGGCGATTAAATCGCGGGCACGGCGGTCGCCTTCTTCTTTGGCTTCGGCTTCAATTTGTCGAATGATGCGGGCCATGTCGTTGCGGGCTTCTTTTTCGACTTCGGCTAATAGGATGCCGCGGGCGTCATCTCTTGACATGGCGGCGACTTCTTCCAGTTTTTGTAGTTGGTCGGAATAAATTTTGTCAATTTCGTTGGCGCGCCGGTCAACCTGGCTTTGGCGTTTATTGAGGGTTTGTTCGCGTTTTTCGATGCGTTCGATGTTTTTGTCCAGTTCGACGCGGCGGCGCTGGAGCCGGTCATCTTCCCGGCGTAGTTCGGCCCGTTTTCGTTCCGTTTCGGTTTCCGCTTCCTGACGAATGGCGATGGCTTTGTCTTTGGCGGCCACTTCCATTTCGCGGGCTTTTTTCTGGGAGTCGGCCAGAATTCTTTCTGTTTGTTGCTGAATGTCTTCTTGGGCTTTTCTTAATTGGTATTGTTTGTAGTAGTAGCCACCTGCCGCCCCAGCCGCCAGGGCAACGATAGCTATGATGAAGGTCACGATGGTTTCCATGTTGTATCCTCTTCGTTATTTTTCTCTTCCCAGAGTTTTTTTACCACCGGAGATGCGACCTCATAACTAAAACCGCGTCGGGCTAAAAAGCCCAATAACTTGTGTTTGAAAGTTTTTTCATCCGTTGTCCGAATCTGACGAGCTTTTTTTTGCCCCGCTTCGTAGGCTTGTTCTTCGTCACTGACATTTTCCAGAGTATCATCGATGATGGTTTTGTCGATGCCTTTTTGGGCGAGTTCAATGCGAAGGGCAAGTTTACTGCGCGGGCGAAAGGTTGCTCGGTTTTCAACCCAGGCCTCGGCGAAGCGTTCGTCGTTCAGAAGCCCTGTTTCACGTAGACGGGTGATGACCGCGGTGGTTGTTTCTTCTGGGATTTCGTGTTTTTTTAGGTTATTGCGTACTTCGGTTTCACTGCGCGGGCGGTAGCTTAATAAGTTGAGCGCGCGTTGTAAAGCCTGTTCCTTTTGATCTTGGTTTTTTAGTTCAGCGATTTTTGCATCGCTTAATTCTTGTCCGACTTTTAACCAGGCGGCCACGATGCGTGCCAGGCCGAAGGCAAATTCATCATTAATAAAGATATTTACCCGTTGGGGGTTTTTCTTTTGAACTTGTAAGGCCGTGATGACATTTGCCATGGTTAAAAAAAAACAGCCGCGTACCTACTCTACAGGCTACGGCTGTTGAAAACGACTGCTCAAGTCCGAGGGCACAAGCCCTCCATGAATTCCTAAAAGCCAGCACAGGTCTGGAATTTCGTTGTTAATAGAAACCAGACTTTGATTGCGCTTTATAAGGAAAATAGAAACCAACGTTTCCCCGGATTAAGGGGTTAGAAAGGTAGACATTTTCGGATGTGTTCGAGCGTTTTCTTGATCTCAGTGGACTAATCCGATCCTTTTCATTGATGTGAATCTTTTCGGATGCGATGATGCATATTTTTTGAAACCATCCAATCAGGTTGGGGAAGGTTTATTTATTCAACAAGTTCTGTTTCAGGATTCACAATCGCTTCGCTTCGCTGAGATGTTATATATAAGCCGTAGCAAAAAATTATCAAGGGCCAAAGATGTACTGCCAAACTGGTTTACTCGCCCAGGACGGACATGCGGGTGGGCGGAAGCTCTTGTCGGCGAATGCGTGCTTCAATTTCTATCGCAAGAGCAGGATTTTTCTGTAAATATGCTTTGGCCTGTTCCCGTCCCTGACCGAGACGGATTTCTCCAAATGAATAAAAAGCTCCTCGTTGTAAAATAATTTCGTACTCTGTCGCAAGATCCAACAAATCGCCGTATTTAGAAATGCCTTCGGAATAAAGAATATCGAATTCGGCTTCTCGAAAGGGAGGGGCCACCTTATTCTTTACTACGCGCACCCAAGTTCTGCTTCCGATGATCTTGCCGCCAATGTTGATAGATTGCATTCTGCGGACATCCAAACGTACCGAAGCATATAACTTGAGGGCATTTCCACCGACGGTTGTTTCTGGGTTCCCGAACATGACGCCAATTTTTTGCCGTAATTGATTGGTAAAAATAACGACGGTTCGAGTTTGGCTAATTGCACTGGATAATTTTCTTAATGCTTGAGACATTAACCGAGCCTGGGCACCCATAGTGGCCGCGCCCATATCCCCTTCCAATTCAGAGCGGGGAATCAGCGCCGCAACAGAATCGATAACCACAACGTCGACTGCCCCCGAACGCACTAGCGTTTCGGTGATTTCCAGGGCTTGTTCCCCCGCGTTGGGTTGGGCCACCCATAAGTTTTGCGTATTTACCCCCACTTGTCCTGCATATTTAGCATCTAGGGCATGTTCCAGATCAATGAAAGCACAAACCCCTCCCTTTCGTTGCGCCTCGGCTATTACATGCAGGCAGAGGGTTGTTTTCCCAGAAGCCTCAGGACCAAAAATCTCAGTTACCCGGCCTCGCGGAATTCCTCCAACTCCCAAAGCAATATCTAGCGAAAGCGACCCGGTGGGAATAACTTCCACACCCAGTGGGTGAGCGTCCCCCGAGCGCATCTCCACGCCCTCACCACGTCGCTTGCTCATTTGGTTTAAGGCATAATCCAGTGCATTCTCTTTGCCTTTTCCCATCATTTAAAGTGTACATGATTATTAACATTGTGGCAAGGGGAGATATAATGCCCATTGAATTACATGTACATGTGAAGATGTTGTGATCCGAATAAATTTCAAAGGAGTTGGGTTTGTCTGCAAAAATCAGAATCCTCTTTGTTTGTTTAGGGAATATTGTTCGCAGTCCCCTTGCGGAAAATATGTTTCGGCATCTTACCATCCAGGCTGGGGTGGGAGAGGTTTACGAAGTGGCTTCCGCGGGAACCGGGGACTGGCATGTGGGCGATTCCCCAGATGGCCGGATGCGTCGCGTTGCGGCTGAGCGGGGCCTGGTATACGATGGCCGCGCTCGCCAATTTTCCCCCAAAGATTTTGACCATTTTGATTGGATTGTCGCGATGGATCGCGACAATCGTGCTCATTTATTTGCTCAGGCGCGCTCGCCCATCGATAAAAACAAAATTCACCTGATGCGTGAATTTGATCCTGTCAATGCCTCGATGGGCCGTCCGCAGATGGATGTTCCTGACCCGTATTACGGAGGTTTGCAAGGCTTTGAGGAAGTTTATGACATTGTGGAACGGTCCTGCCGGGGTTTGTTTGAAGAATTACAAAGAAGAGGGGGCGTGCTCGAAGGGCGTGCCCTGTAAAATGAGTGTTTCCAGGTTTGCACATGCTATAAGTCCCCAAGACTTCCTGGACCAATGGCAAATCTCTGGCTGAGCAGTTACAAAAATAAGGGCAATTATCCATCCAAGGGGATGAAATTTTCCTCAGGCTCGGCAAAGGCACGTCGCATTTCCCATTCTTGAACCAGGTTAAGTTTGCCAGTTTCGGTCAAAACCTGATAAACCTGAATGGGTTCATTCCTTCCGCGGATACTGGTTTCCCCAATGCGGACGGTCTCAAACTCACCGCTGATACCCGCGCGGGTCGCTGGTCCGATTAGCAATTTGTCGGGTCGGGCAAGAGTTTCAAGCCGCGCCGCGATGTTGACCGAATCACCAATCACCGTCAATTCTACATGCTCTTGGGTTCCAATATAGCCCGCCATCGTCATCCCCGTGTTGATGCCAATGCCTACATGATAGGCCTTCCCTTCGTGACTGCGGGCGGCAATTTTTTTGCGAATTGCTAAACCCGCGCGCACCGCCTGGGCCTCCGGGTATTTTTCGTTATTGGTCATTCCAAAAACAGCCATCACGCCATCTCCCAGGTATTTATTGATCAAACCGCCGTGGTCAAATACGATTTCGGTGATGTCGGTATAGTATTCGCTGAGGAGTTCGCCAAATTTCTCTACCCCCAATTCCTCCGCCAATCGGGTCGAATCGGCAATATCCGTAAAAAGTACGGTGACTTTTTGCACTTTCAAACCAGGTAACTGTCCGGTTCGCAGGTAATCCTGGAGTAAGTACTCCACCTCGGAAGCGGATAGGAACCGTTGGAACAAAGAACGCGTTTTTTGTTCTTCCCTCACTCGTTCCAAAAGCATCACCCGTTGAATGGTTAACGAAGCCAGATGACTGATAGCCACTGCCAGTTTTATATCCTGTTGTTCAAAAGGTCGTGTCTCCGGGTTCGTTTTGTACATGTAAAAGAGCGCAATGATCTTTTCATTTGCCAGCACAGGGACACAAAGCGCCGAACGAATTTGCCGTAACATCGCACTTTCGCGAATGCGTTGATCGTGATATTGTTGCAGATTGGGGATAGCAATGGTGGTCTTTTGTTCAATCGCCGCCCGCGCAATGGAAACCGGAAATTCAAATTCGTGCAATTTGTGGAATTGGTTGGCTAAAATGATCTCACATTTGTCTGTCCCAAGAGATTGCTGAACCAATTGCGCCAGTTTATTGAGCGCCATTTCTACATCCAAGACGGTATTTAACTGACTGGCCACCTCGTACATCAACGCGGCATGTTGGTCGAAAGATTCTACCAACAATTCACGCGTCAAAGGCCGAGTACCTAAGGCCCCACTTTCAACCCCGCCAGGGTCTGGCCCCAGGTAATTTAACGTAATCAACACGGTCCCAATCCGGACAATATCGTTAGCGCTCAGGCGAATAGAACCCGTCAGCCGGTTACGATTAATATACGTGCCATTCGTACTGCGTAAATCTTGCAGACTGACGAAGTTATTAATCGGCTCAAATATGAACTCAGCATGGTGGCGCGAAGCAGAGACATCGTTAATCACGATATCATTTTTTGAACTCCGCCCAATTGTATTGCTCCCCGGTTTTAATGCAAACTCACGGGGTTCGCCCTCCGCAGAGCGTACGGTGATTGTCCACGTTCCTTTTTTAGTCATAGCGTCGTACTACCCACGTAATCATAGCATTGTTCGAATAGCCCTGCAAGCATCTGGTTTTCAGCAATTCTCTTGTAACCCCTGGAATAGAAAAAGCCGAAAAAAAGATGGGGAAAGTACCTCCTCCTTTCCCACGCGAGCAGAAGCCTAAAATGAAAAATACTCCTTAAAATTAGGTTTCCATCCCACAGGATGAAATTCTCCCGAAGCAATATCCTGGCGATAATCCCCGTAAAATTTTCCACGGGCAATCTGATCTAGCGCGTCCGCCAACGCATCCACCTCTTCCGTTGTGTTATACAACCCAAACGAAACCCGCACCAGGCCGGGCATCTCGCGTTTATTTTCGGCCAGAATATTCTCGCGTACCGTGTGAGCTTCTTCCGCCGAAAGCCCTAACAAATGCAAAATATAAGGATGCGCGCAGAAACACCCATTTCGCACCCCAATGCCAAACTCATGCCCCAGCACAGCCGCCACCCAAAAATGAGAGCGTCCCTCCAAATTAAATGGCAGAACCCCTAACCGGTGAGCAGAATTTTGAGGGTCGGTATCCCCATACGGATGAAAGCCGGGAACCGAAGCCAGTCTATTTAAAGCATACTCGGTCAAATCTGCTTCATGGCCGGCAACCTTGTCCATCCCTACCGCCTCCAACTGGCAAATCGCCGCGGCCAATGCCACCGCCCCCACCGTGTTCGGGCTTCCTGCCTCATCCCGGTCGGGCGGCCCCGCCCAAACCACATCTCCTAACGTGACAATCGCCACCGTACCTCCCCCAACCTGATCGGGGTCGCCTTGTTCAAACATGTCGCGTCGCCCAATCAGTGCCCCCGTCCCTAAAGGCGCATACATTTTGTGTGCAGATATGGCCACAAAATCCAGATGTGCGGGATCATCCATCGCCCGCATGTCGATCTTTCGATGGGGTGCAAGTTGGGCACAATCTACGGCAATTTGTGCCCCCACAGCGTGGGCCTTTTCTGCCAGCCGGTGAACGGGGTTCAAATACCCGGTCACATTACTGGCCCCGGAAATCGCGACTAGCGCCACCCGGGAACCATATTCTGCCAGCTTGGCATCAAAATCCGCTTCATCCAATTGCCCGTCCGGGGTCAGGCGAATGTGGACGGTGGTGGTCGCTTGTCGCCAGGGCAGGTCGTTAGAGTGATGTTCCATGCCCGAGGTTAACACCACGTCGCGTTGGGCCGTGAAAGGAAATCTTCGGGCCAGTTTGTTGATCGCTTCGGTTGTGTTTTTGCCATAGATGCACGTATGCGTTTTGGGGTCTGCCCCGACAAAGCGCATCGTAATTTCACGCGCCTCTTCGTAAATGTGCGTGGCTAATTGACTCTTGAACCCAGTGCCGCGGTGAACACTGCTGTAATACAGCATAAAATCATTGACCGCGTCTTGGACTTTTTTGAGGGGAGGGGTCGAAGCGGCATTGTCAAAATTAATATATCGACGGCGTTCTCCATTTAACAAAGGGGTTTCGACATCCAGGCCGATAAACAAATTGGCAAACGAATGTTGAGCAGACATACAGACTCCTGAAGGGACTTTCGGGGATAGTACTGTTCAGTGGGGTGAACAGCTTGCATAGTGGGGCAAAGTGGTATAAAATGTGGGAAAAAGTGGCACAAAGTGGCACAAAGTGGCACAAAGTGGCATCAAACGCCGGGCATTCCCGGCGTTTGACAATTAATGGCGAAATAGAACAAATGTTTCTCGGTCAATACACCCATAGCCTCGATCCAAAAGGTCGTTTAAGCGTTCCCGCTCGTTTTCGGGAATTGCTTGAACCGGGCGCGTATATTACCCAGGGCTTCGAGCAAAACTTGATGGTCTTAACTGCCAGCGCCTTTGAACGCCTCTCGACACGTGTCAACGAAATGAGTATGACCGACCCCACCGCACGCCAACTCAAACGCTTATTGTTTGCCACCGCCGACCGGGTGGAGGTCGATAGCTCCGGGCGCATCCGCATTCCTCAATTCTTGCGTGAGGTGGCCGGATTGAACGGGGAAGCGGTCATTGTGGGGGTGGGGGATTATTTTGAAATTTGGTCGTCAGTGGCCTGGCAACCCAAAGCGACTGAATTACAAGACACCGAGGCGAATGCTCAAAGGTTCGCCGCACTAGAGTTATCGAGTTAGCTCCTGTGCATCAATCTGTACTTTACCAAGACATTATACACGCCTTACAGCCTCGCAGTGAAGGCAAATACGTGGATGGAACCGTTGGCGCAGGCGGCCACGCTTATGGCATTTTGGAAGCCAGCCAGCCGCACGGAACCCTGCTCGGGCTGGATGTTGACCCCCAGGCGCTGGACCTTGCCCGAACCCGGCTCGCCCCCTTTGGCCCTCGCGCCATCCTCATCCACGCTTCCTACCTTTCCCTGGCTGAACAGTTGACCGGGTTGGGATGGGAAACCGTGGATGGCATTGTGCTTGACCTCGGGGTCTCATCCATGCAGTTGGACACGGCCTCGCGTGGCTTTTCCTTTCGAGAAGATGCCCCCCTCGATATGCGGTTTGATCCAACCCGCCCCCACGCCCCTACCGCCGCCGACCTGGTAAACACCCTCTCGGAAACCGACCTTGCCGACGTGATCTACCGCTATGGTGAAGAAAGGCTGTCCCGCCGGGTGGCACGGGCCATTGTCCAGGCACGCCCCCTTCATACAACGGGGCAACTGGTCAAAGCGATTACCCGCGTCGTGCGCGGCGGCGATCATCATCCGGCCACGCGCACCTTTCAGGCTCTCCGCATCGCTGTCAACGGCGAGTTGGAAGCGGTCGAGCAGGTTTTACCTCAAGCGCTTCAGGTTCTTGCGCCGGGCGGGCGTTTGGCGGTGATCGCTTTTCATTCATTGGAGGACCGGATCGTTAAGGAATATTTTCGCCGGGAAAGCCGGGATTGCATTTGTCCCCCGCGCCAACCGATGTGTACATGTGGGCACATCGCCCGGCTACGTGAAATCACCCGCAAACCGATCCAGCCCACAGACGAAGAAACCCACGCCAACCCGCGTGCTCGAAGTGCTCGCTTACGTGTTGCAGAAAAATTATGAAAACCAAGCCTCAACAACTCATTCATGCCTATAAAAACGCCCCCTGGCGCGTGCAACTCCAAATGATCGGTGGGTTTTCCCTCATCGTGGTGTTGGTTGCACTCGTGGCCGGGATGTATTTGAATGTGACGGCGCGCGCCGCGACCATTGGACGGGAAATCCAGGGGATGGAATCGACGATTTTGGAACTCCAACGCGACAATGCAGACCTGGAAAATCAGTTAGGAATGCTCACGTCCATCCGCACCATGCAAGAGCGTGCCGAGGACCTGGGGTTTCAACCCATCAACCCTGCAGAAGTGATCTACATCACCGCCCCGGGATATGCCGGACGTCAGGCGGTTTCTTTGGCCCCTCCGCCTGGGCCTGTCGTAGCCTCTGCCTCTCATCTTCCTGCCGAATACACACAATCTTTATTTGACTGGTTACTCGAAGTGACCCAGAATTCTATGCCCGCCCAATCGCGGGGGTGGCTGGATGGGATCGGTGTACAACCTGCCGCGGCAAAAAGCACGGGTGATTCCCCATGAGGACTTCTCCAATAACCCCTCTTCGTTGGCGTTTTACCTCCATTGGGGCCGCGTTTGCCCTGGTGGGGGTTGTCATTTTTATTCAACTGGTGCGGATTCAGATCAGCCCTCAGGCGGATGTCTTTCGCCAACAGAGTGACCTGTACGCGGGTGTGTGGCGCACCATTGCCCCCGCGCGCGGGCAGATTTATGATCGGTGGGGACACCTGTTTGCCGCAAACCGGACCGTTTACCAGATCGGGGTCGAACTCGCCTCGGTGAAGGACCCCGCGAGTATCGCCTTTGCCATGCAGGTGGTGTTGGGGGAAGAATATGATCGCATGTTTGGCATTGCCAGCCCGGAAGCCAATCCAGATTTGGTCTATGCCGTTCTGGCCGATTATGTCCCCGCAGAAAAAGTCCTCCAACTTCAGCAATTTGCCGAAGAAATGGAAGGAACTTTTGGAGAAAACCAGCCAGTACGAGACTTATCTGGGTTGATTTATTCGCCCCATCTTCAGCGCAGTTATCCCGAAAACAATCTCGCTTCCAATATTCTTGGGTTTGTTAGCCGGGAAGGCAAGGGATATTTTGGCATTGAAGAAAAATATAACGACCTGTTAGCCGGGGTTTCTAAAACCGTTTGGATGCCCACCGACCCCAACCAAATCGAAGCCTTGCCCGATATTCCGCCCGGCGCGAGCCTGATCCTGACCGTTGATCGGGAAATTCAGGACATGACGGAGAAAGTTCTCGATGAGGCCGTCTCCTTTTGGGGGGCAGAATCAGGCACGATTTTGATCATGGACCCGGAAACAGGTGAATTCCTGGCGATGGCTACCACCGGGCGGATTAACCTGAACGAATATTGGAAATTCACCGATCAGATCGGTGGGCAAATCCCGTTCAATCAGGCGATTGGAAAAGATTACGAACCCGGCTCAGTTTTCAAAGTGTTGACGATGGCCGCGGCACTCGACGCGGGCGTAGTGCAACCCGATACTGAGTTTCTCGACACCGGCCTGATCGAAGTCGGTGGGGCACAAATTCGCAACTGGAACTGGGGCGCGTGGGGACCGCAAAGCATGACCGGGTGT
>JABWBV010000101.1 GCA_013359445.1 Anaerolineales bacterium
AAACGTCCATCGAGACGATTGGCGTCATGGTCGTTCAACACTATGAAAAATCAGATATTTATTCCGAGCAGGATGTGGAATTTTTGACTTCCATCGCCGGACAAATTGCCCTGATGGTGGAAAAGAAACGGAACGAAGAAACCCTTTTGCAATTTCGGGATTTGATGGATGAGACGGAAGATGCCATCTTCCTGATTGATCTGGCAACCAGTCAGTATTTGGATTTTAACAACACCGCGCTCACTTACTTGGGCTACAGCCGCGAAGAGATGAGCCAACTGGGGCTTATTCAGGTCGTGCAACCGTCCATCACGTTGGAGGAGTGGCGCACCCAGGTGAAACAAGTGATCGAAAAAAACGGTATGCTTTGGGAAACGGAGTATTGCCGGAAGGATGGCACTTTGTTCCCCGTTGAAGTGAGCGCGCGGATTTGGGGCTATGGGGGACGGAATGTGATGATCGTCATCGCGCGGGATATTACCGAACGCAAGCTGGTCGAAGATGCCTTACGGGCGAGCGAGTCCAATTTGCTCACCGCACAGGCGATAGCCCATTTGGGCAATTGGGTGCTGGACCCCGTGTCCGGGCAAGGTTTCTGGTCGCCGGAGATGTATCACATTTTTGAGTATTCCTTCCAGGCCGAACCCCCGCGGTTTGACGAGTTTTTGCATCTGGTTCACCCCGAAGATGTGCCCCATTTGCTCATGGTCAACCAGGAAGCCGCCCAAACAGATGCCACCCTGAGTGTGGAATTCCGCACAAACCCGGCGCGCGGTCCGGTCAAACACATTTTGGGGCTGATTCACCACCGGATGCAACCCGATGGGACCATCATCTTGTTGGGTACCGTCCAAGACATCACCGAACGGAAACAAGCCATGGAAGCCCTGCGCGAAAGCGAAGACCGCTTCCGCAGTCTGATCGAAAACCTCCCCATCGGGGTTTATCGCACCACGCCGGGCGCGCAAGGCCGTTTTCTGATGGCTAACCCAGCTTTTGTGAGCATGTTTGACTATGAAGCGGAAGAGTACCTCCAAAACATCACCGTCGCCGACTTGTATGTTAACCCCGAGGACCGCAAAAATTTTTCGGACCACTTGATCGCACAAGGCAGTGTTACAGGCGTAGAACTCCACCTCAAAAAACGCGATGGCACCCCCGTCTGGAGTTCGGTAACGGCCCGTGTCGTTCACACCGAAGATGGCCAGGTTTCCCACTTTGACTGCACCATCGAAGATATTACCGAACGCAAAAAAGCGGCAGAAGAACTCAAACGGCGGGGCGACGAGTTTGCCAGTTTATACGAAATTACGCGCGACCTGACCATCCAATGGGATTTACCCCGCCTTTTGAATATGGTCGTATCCCAGGCCGCCGCGCTCCTCAAAACCCCAGGCGGGGGCATTTATTTGTACGATCCCGAACGTGGCGATTTAAGCGTGGAAGTCTCTCTGGGCGCCGGTTTTCCGACCGGGGTATGGCTGGCCCTCGGCGAAGGGTTGGCCGGGCGCGTGGCCCAAAGCCTCCAACCCCTGGTCATTGACGACTATCAGGTTTGGGCAGGACGCGCCCACTATTACAATCACATCCCGATCCGCGCGGTGCTGGGCGTCCCGATGGTATACGGCGGGGAACTCATCGGTGTCTTGTTAGTGGAACATTTTGGGGAAGTGACCCGGCCCTTTACCCAGACCGACGTCCGCTTACTTTCGCTGATGGCCGCCCAGGCCGCCGGGGCTGTCCACAACGCCCGCCTGTTTGAAGCCACCCGCTATCGTCTGGCGGAAATGGAGGCGGTTTCGCGGGTTTCCACCGCCCTACGCACCACCCAGGCCCTGGGAGAAATGTTGACCCTGTTGCTCGATGAAACCCTGGGAGTTTTAGACACAGAGGCCGGAAGCATCGTGTTATACGATGCGGAAAAAGGTGGGCTATATCCTGCTGTGGCGCGCGGTTGGTTCGCCGAAATCGATCAGACCCCCATGTCTCCCGAAGAAGGCGTGGCGGGACATGTGTTTAGCACAGGCAAGGTGTATAGTGTGCGGGAATTTGTCTCCGATCCACACCCACGCGCCTCATCTCGTTTGCATATCCCCCCCGGCTGGGGCGGCGTGTGCCTGCCTATTCGCACCGCCCAGGAAATTGTCGGCGTATTGTTCGTTTCCGTCCCCTTGCCGCGGGAACTGATCGCCGACGAGGTGCGCCTGCTCGTCACTCTGTGTGAGATCGCCGGGAACGCCCTTCACCGCACCCGCCTGCACGAGCAAACCCAACGCAGTTTGCGCCGGTTGGGCGCACTTCACGCGGTGGACCTGGCCATCTCCTCCTCCTTCGACCTCAACGTCAGCCTGAACGTGCTCTTGGAACAAACCCTTTTTCACCTCGAAGCCGACGCGGCGGTTATTTCGCGCCTAAACACGTCCTTGTACCTCTTGGAATTTGCCGCCGGACGTGGCCTATACACCGCCATGGCCTCCAAAACCCGCCTGCAATTGGGGGATGCCTACGCCGGACAGGTGGCCCTCGAACGCCGCCTGATCAGTTTACCTGACCTCGCGACGGCCCCCCCCCTCAAAAACTCCGCCTTCGCCACCGTCGAATCCATCCGTGCCTATCACGCCGTCCCCCTCATCGCGAAAGGGCAAGTCAAAGGGGTGCTGGAAGTCTTTCACCGCAAACCTTTTCGGCCAGACCAGGAATGGCTAAACTTTCTCCAAACCCTGGGGGGGCAGGCCGCCATAGCGATAGACAGTGCCGAACTGTTCACGGGCTTACAACGCTCCAACATGGAACTGCGCCTGGCCTACGAAGCCACCATCGAAGGCTGGTCCCGTGCCCTGGATTTGCGGGACGAAGAAACCGAAGGCCACACCCAACGGGTGACAGAAACCACCCTGCGCCTTGCCCGCGCGATGGGCCTTTCCGGCGAAGAGCTAAACCATATTCGCCGCGGGGCCTTGTTGCACGACATCGGCAAAATGGGCGTCCCCGATAACATCCTGCTCAAACCGGGCGATCTTACCCCACAAGAATGGGCGGTCATGCGACGCCACCCGGAATACGCCTACGAAATGCTCGCCCCCATCGAATATCTGCACCCTGCCCTCGCCATCCCCTACTGCCACCACGAAAAATGGGACGGCACGGGCTACCCGCGCGGGTTAAAAGGCGACCAGATTCCGCTGGCCGCCCGTCTGTTTACCATCGTAGACATCTGGGATGCCCTCCGCTCAAACCGCCCCTATCGAAAAGCCTGGCCCGAAGCCCACGTGCGAACCTATATTCGTGAACAATCAGGTAAATTCTTCGATCCCCAGGTGGTGGAAACCTTCCTGTCCATGTTAGCGCAGGATGATCAACTCGAAACCCCCTAAAAAAGAATGAATCCTAATCCTGAACCCCCCCCACCCGCGCGTGATCCCCTCATCCAACGGCGGGTGAACGCGATGGTAGACGCCCGCCGCCCCCAGCGGTGGAACTGGTACGCCATCGTTCGCCCGCTCGATCATCGCATCGCCACCCACGCGGACGAACCCCAAACCCCCGAAAAAATCCGCAGTCTCCGGTATTTTTGGCTGGACGGTCTCTTCGCCGCGATCAGCGAAAACTTTTATCTAGGCTTTGTCACCCTGTTTGCGTTGGCGTATGGAGCGAGCAAAGGGCAGGTCGGGTTGGTGACTGCGGCGGGCAACCTGTTAGGGGCGCTTTCCCTTTTCCCTGGCGCGCGGCTGGTGGAAAAGTGGGGGCAACGGAAATCCGTGGTCGTGTGGAGCGGGGGGGGGATCAGCCGGATCGTGCTTCTGCTGATGGCGTTGTTTCCCTTTTTGCTGGATCAACCTGTGCTAGGCGTGTTGCTGATCGTCGTTTTGAACGGTCTGCGCGCGTTCACCGCAAACCTGTCCAATCCGGCGTGGACTTCGATGGTGGCGGACCTCGTGCCCCGGGCCATGCGGGGACGGTATTTCAGCAGTCGGAATGTGGCAATGGGTGTGGCCGCGCTTGTGGTAGCTCCCCTTGCCGGGCGGGTGATCGGGATGGGGAATGACTGGGCAAATTCACCCGTGTTTGGGTATCAGATCGTGTTTTTCCTGGCTTTTGCGTTTGGCATGGTCAGCACCTTCGCCTTTCAGCGCATCGCCGAGCCCCAAATGACCGAAGAAGAGGCGCGCCCGCATCAACGCGGGGATTTGCGCCGTGCCTTGCGCCAGCACCCAGAATTTATCTGGTTGGTGATTAGCGCGTTGGTTTGGAACACTTCGCTCCAGGTGGCCGCTCCGTTTTTTAACGTCTATATGGTGCAATCTTTGGGCGCGACCACCACGATGGTTGGCGTGGTGGCCAGTGTGAGCAGTCTCACATCCCTGATCGGTCAGCGGTTTTGGGGGCGGTGGATGGACCAAAAAGATGCGTTTTGGGTGCAGATGGTGACGGGGTTTCTGATTCCGTTTTTGCCTTTTGCGTGGATTTTCATCACCGAACCCTGGCACGTCGGCCTCATCAATACCTTCGGGGGATTTTGGTGGGCGGGGTACAACCTGGCGAACTTCAATCTTTTGCTGGTGATGACGCCCGATGACCAACGCTCCCGCGCGGTGGCCCTGTTCCAAACCGCAGTCTTCGCGAGCGCTGTCTTTGGTCCGATCCTGGGCGGCTACCTGGCCGACGCGGTGAGCTTTCAACTGATCTTTTTCCTGAGTTTCGCGGGGCGCATGATGGGGGCGCTCATCTTTGCAACCTTTGTCGTTCGCCTTTATCGACGTAATGTACGGAGGAGCCTGTAACGCAAGAGGCGCTCTTGTGCGAAAAATAAGCGAGAAGTCAGGTTGAAACCCGTTCAAGGTGGTTGTCCGCCATAATCAAACGTCTTGACAAAAACCATGCCCCGCCGTACAAACAGAACGGATGTTTTGTTATTTGCACGATAGGCAATCCCGACTCCTTCTCTGGGGCAACCCCTCCCCCGCGTGTCGCCACCTCCTCCACACCCTGCCCTGCCGGACGCCCCCTGCGCGTGTGGGCGGATTTGGACTACGGTGGGTTCAACTTCCTCGCCCAATTGTGCGAGCAGGCCACGTTTTGAACCCTACCGGATGGACATCGAAACCCCGGAAAACCGCGCCCTCTTGGCGCGTCCTTTGATACAGCGCGATGAATAGAATTTAAAAGGCCTGACCCGCCATCCCGCGCTTGAGCATTTGTTATAACGGGGGCCGAAGTTAGGAAGCCATTCCCCCTGCCTTTTTGGAACAAATCCCCGATGATCAAAGACACTGAACTCAAGGTTTTTATTGCCAGCAGCGAAGTCACCTGCGCCGAATGTGGCGAGGCCCTTGGCGCGCACGCGTGGATCACCCTGCTCGAAAACCAGACTGCCCTCTGCCTGTCGTGCGCCGACCTCGATCATTTGCTCTTTCTCCCCGCAGGAGACGCCGCCCTCACACGGCGGGCGAAAAAGCACTCCACCCTCTCCGCCGTGGTGCTAAAGTGGAGCCGCGCCCGCAAGCGGTACGAACGCCAGGGGTTGTTGGTGGAAGAAGACGCGCTGGCCCAGGCCGAACAAGAATGCCTCGCCGATGCCGATGTGCGGGCGCGGCGCAAAGACCGGGAAACGGTGCGCCGCGCGGAACTCGATCAGGAATACGTGACCCAGTTCGCGGCCCGCGTCCGCGCGCTTTTCCCGCATTGTCCCCCCGGACGGGAAACGGTTATCGCCGAACACGCCTGCCAGAAATACAGCGGGCGGGTGGGCCGTTCCGCCTCGGCCAAACAATTGGACGAGAAAGCGGTACGCCTCGCGGTGCGTGCCCACATCCGGCACACAGAGACGAATTACGACCAGCTTTTGAGCCAGGGCGTCGCGCGGCAGGCGGCGCGGGCGGAGGTGGAAGAGAAGATTGGGCGCGTGTTGCGGGCGTGGGAATAATCTGGATACAAGGGCAATTTATAACCCCCGAACATGATAAAATCCCCCACATGGACCTCTTCGACCACGCGTTAAAACAACAAATGAAAACCGACGCCCCACTCGCCGCGCGGATGCGGCCGCGGACGTTGGATGAGTATGTCGGGCAACAGCACATTGTGGGGGAAGGGCGTTTGCTTCGGCGGGCGATTGAGGCGGATCGGTTGTTTTCTTCGATCCTGCTTTGGGGACCACCGGGGACAGGGAAAACGACGCTGGCGATGGCGATTGCCAATCACACACAATCCCATTTCGAGACCATTTCCGCGGTTCTGAACGGGATTGCCGATTTGCGGAAGGTGGTGGCAGACGCCCAAGAGCGGCGGAAGATGTATCGGAAGCGGACGATTTTGTTCGTCGACGAAGTCCACCGCTGGAACAAAGCCCAACAGGATGCCCTGCTCCCGCACGTGGAAAACGGCACTGTCACCCTCATCGGGGCGACGACGGAGAATCCTTACTTTGAGGTGATTGGGGCGTTGGTGTCGCGGTCGCGGGTGTTTCAACTGCGCCCGTTGGAGGAGGGGGATGTGCGGGAACTGCTTACCCGTGCGCTGGCGGATCGCGAGCGGGGGTACGGAACCCGCGCAGTGCAGGTGGACGAGGACGCGTTCGCCCACTTGATCCATGTCGCCAACGGGGATGCGCGGAATGCCCTCAACGCGTTGGAACTTGCGGTGGAGTCCACCCCTCCATCGATGGCGGCAGGCTCCGCTCAGGGTGCTGGGCGAGAGGGCGTCATTCACGTCACGCTGGAGGTGGCGCAGGAGTCGATTCAACGGCGGGCGGTGTTGTATGATAAGGATGGGGACGCGCACTATGATACGATTTCGGCGTTCATCAAGTCGGTGCGGGGAGGGGACCCGGACGCGGCCTTGTATTGGTTGGCGAAGATGTTGTATGCGGGGGAGGATCCGCGTTTTATCCTGCGGCGGTTGATCATTTTGGCGGGGGAGGATATTGGGATGGGCGACCCGATGGGGATGGTGGTGGCGAACGCGGCGGCGCAGGCGTTCGATTACATCGGTTTGCCGGAGGGGATTTTCCCCATCGTCCACGCGGTGTTGTATTTGTCCACCGCGCCGAAGTCGAACTCGGCGACGCATTATTTCAAGGCGTTTGACCGGATCGAGAAGGAGGGGGTGGGCGAGGTGCCGAACCCGCTCAAAGATGGCAATCGGGATGCGAAGGCGTTGGGGCATGGGAAGGATTACATTTACCCGCACGATGACCCCGCGCACTTTTTGCCCCAGCAATATTTGCCCAAAAATTTGCTCGGTACGTATTTTTATAACCCTTCTCAGGTAGGCTACGAAGCGGAAATCACCGACCGCCTCGCCCGCTGGCGTGCCGCGCAACGCGCCGCGCTGGGCATTACCGAAACCCAAACGATCCCCGATTTGTCCGAAGCGGAGATTCGGGAGATTAAAGGGAAACATAAGGCACAGTAAAAAAGTAGATAAGGTAAATAAAAAACCTGCCATATCCAATCATCCAATCACGCATTCATTAAATAAAAAAATTCCCATGCCCACAATTTTGCTCATCCGTCACGGAGAAAATGATTACGTCAAAAAAGGCCGGTTAGCCGGTCGCCTGCCAGGGGTGCATTTAAATGAGGCGGGCCGCAAACAAGCGGAAGACCTGGTTCAAACGCTTGGGCACGCGCCTCTGAAGGCGGTATACAGTAGTCCGCTCGAACGGGCGATGGAAACGGCCGCCCCGCTCGCGCAGGCAAAAGGGTTGGATATTCTCCCCCGCGCGGGCCTGCTCGAAGTGGATTTCGGGGAATGGCAGGATAAAACGCTCAAGGCTTTACAAAAGTTGGCGTTGTGGAAGGTCGTGCAGGGGCGTCCCTCGCTGATGCGGTTCCCCGCGGGCGAAACGTTTGCCGAGGCTCAACAACGCATTGTCAACGAGATCATCACCTTGGCAGGGATGCACGCTCCGCACGAGGTGATTGCCTGTTTTTCGCACAGTGATCTGATCAAACTCGCCGCCGCATACTTTTTAGGGACGCCGCTCGACCTGTTTCAACGGATCATGATCGGTACGGCCTCCATTACTACCCTTCACTTTCATGACAATTTTGCCGCTGTGGTTAACCTGAATTATTCACCTACCTTACAATTCCCCAAACCTCCTGAGGAAAAGAAGAGTGGGGAGAATGAAAAGGGTTGATTCTGGTATACTTGCATCACATAAACTATGGCTCAAACCACCGACATCCGCCCTATCGTTCATATCACCGCCGACGCCATTGGCCCGCCCGGAAAACGCGTCTTTTATATTCAAGCCCACCAAGAGGCGCGCACGATCACCATCATTATAGAAAAATTTCAACTCCAGCAACTTGCGATTGGGATTGAACAATTTATTGCCGAAATTCAAGGCAAATTTCCCACTCTGACCGAAGCCTCGCCCCATTACGTGGAAGATAACATGCGGATTCACCCCCCCGTGGACCCTGTTTTCCGCGTGGGGGAACTGGCACTTGGGTACGACGCCGATGCCGATCTGGTAATCCTCGTCACCCGCGAGATCGTGCCCGATGAAGGGGACCCGGACACCTCGCGCGTCTACCGCTTCTGGGTAAGCCGCTCCCAAATGCGTGCCCTGGCCCACTGGGGCATCGAAGTTGTCAACCGGGGCCGCCCCCTTTGCCCCCAATGCGGCGCGCCCATTGACCCCGATGAAAAACACTTCTGCCCGAAGAAAAATGGGCACCGCGCATAAAGCTCACATTTCATGTTTCACCTGGGCGTAAAAGATGAAACGTGAAGCGTGAGACGTGAAGTTTACTGTGTCGTCCTTCCCTCTCCTCCAAACCGGTGAAATCGCCCTCGAAGGCCAGTTCATGTGGGGGTCAAACTACACCCTTTTTGTCAAAGTTTGCGCGGGGGAAGAAACCCTCCAGGCCGTATACAAACCCACGCGAGGGGAGCGTCCCCTCTGGGATTTCCCCACCGCCACCCTCGCCCTGCGCGAAGTCGCCGCCTATCAGGTGAGCGAACTGCTCGGCTGGCAACTCGTCCCCCCCACCCTCTACCGCGAGGAAGGCCCCCTTGGCCCTGGCTCCCTCCAACTCTACGTCGAACACGACGAAAACTACCACTACTTCAACTTCACCCCCGAAGACCGCCAACGCCTGCGCCCCACCGTCCTCTTCGACTTCATCACCAACAACGCCGACCGTAAAGGCGGGCACATCCTCAAAGGGGACGATGGGCATCTCTGGCTGATTGATCACGGCATCTGTTTCCACGAAGACCCCAAACTCCGCACCGTAATCTGGGATTTTGCGGGCGAACCCCTCCCCGAGAACCTGTGCGCCGATCTTCAACGGTTTCGGGATGCCCTTCAACCGGACCGCGCGGGGTACGTTTCCCTGGCACCTTACCTCAACCCGCGCGAAATCGCCGCCCTCGCCCGCCGCACTGACCGCTTGCTCGCGGCCAATATCTTCCCCCGCACCCCGCGGAATTCCCGGCCTTATCCGTGGCCACTGGTATAAATTTGTAGGAACTTGTGGGAATTGTAGGAGCTTATCGGAACTCATTTTCTCCCCCCATCATTCCCATAAGTTCCCATAGCACCCTTCAGTCCCCCCCAACTCCATCCTCCTATGTCTCCCTCCTTCTCTGCCCGCGCTGGGCTACTCCTCGCCAAACTCACCCACTGGAAAGTCAAAATCGAACAGGCCCTCCCGGACAAATGCGTCATCATCGGCGCGTTTCACACCACCGGGTGGGATTTAGTCCCCGCCCTCATCCTCAACGCCGTCGGGGATCTGAACTTTCACTTCATCGCCAAAGACACCCTCTTTCGCTGGCCTTTGGGCGGCCTCATGCGTGCGTTGGGCGGCATCCCCGTCAACCGCCGTATCCGCACCAACTTCGTAGACCAGATGGTGGAAAACTTCAAAAACATCCCTGGTTTCCGCATCGCCATCTCACCTGAAGGCACGCGGCGCATCGCCGATTATTGGAAAACAGGCTTTTACTACATCGCGGAAGGCGCGAACGTCCCCATCGTCATGGCCTACGCCGACTACGCGACCAAAACCGTCGGCACCGGCCCCATCCTCTGGCCGACCGGGAATATCCACCTGGATTTTGACGCGATCCGCAAATTTTACGCGGGGGTTACGCCCAAGTTTCCGAAAAAACAAGGGGAGATTAAGTTGAAGGAAGAGTAACGCTCCAGCTTTGTCTAGACATTCATTCAATTCGTAGCCCTGGTTTGCTCCGGGGCTTTTTTGTTCTCCAACTCATGGTACGATTCACATATCACATATCACATATCACATATCACGTATCACGCCTCACCTATACCCATGACCTACCTCCAAATCGCCGTCCACGTCCCCCAAGTCACCGGAACATTTGACTACCACCTGCCGCCCGCGCTCGAAGGGCAGGTTCAGCCCGGTTGTCTGGTCACGGTGCCGTTTGGGCAACAGACGGTGCAGGGGATTGTGATCGGGGAGGTGGAGGTGCCTGCGGTGGCGGACACGCGCCCGGTCGAGAGTCTGCTCGATCCCGTGCCCGCCGTCACCCCCGCGCAAATTGCCCTAGCCCAACACCTTGCCGAAGCCACGCTCGCCCCCCTCGCGGCGTGCCTCGCCCTCATGCTCCCCCCCGGCCTCGCCCAACTCTCCGATACCCTCTACACGCCCCAAACTTCCGAAGTCTTAAGAGATTTCGGAAGTTTGACGGACGCGCAGAAAAAAATTGTCCAAATTCTGCAGGAACGCGGCCCCCTGCGCGGACGCCAACTCGACCGCGCCCTGCCCCGCACCCACTGGCGCACCTCGATGCTAGGCCTGACCCGCCGCGGGGTCGTCGCCGCGCAGTCGGTTTTGCCCGCCCCGACCGTGCGCCCACGCCACGTCCGCACCGCGCAACTCGCCGTCCCCTCGGAGGCCGTCGAAACTGCCGAACTGGGCAACACGGACGCGACCCGCACCCGTCGCCTTGCCATTCTTCGGGCGTTGATCCGCGAGGGCAGTCCGGTGGATGTGCCGTGGTTGTACGCGGAAAGTGGGGGTAAGCAGGCTGATCTGGAAGCGTTGGCGGATCGGGGGCTGATTCTGCTGGGGGAGAGTGAAATGCACCGCGACCCGTTGGGGGAGGTGGAATGGGCGTATGACCGGGTCCCCGCGCTGACGCCGGATCAGTTGGCCGTTTGGCGGGAGATCAAAGCGGGGATAGACGCCACCGCGAGGGGTGAATGGCGGAACGAGGTTCCGCTTCGTCCGTTTCTCCTGCACGGCGTGACGGGGTCGGGGAAGACGGAGATTTATCTGCGGGCGATGGCGGAGATGGTGCGGTTGGGGAAGAGTGTGATTTATCTCGTCCCGGAAATTGCGCTGACCCCGCAGACGGTGCGGCGGATCATGGGGCGGTTCCCCGGGCGGGTGGGGTTGGTGCATTCGGAGCTTTCGGCGGGGGAGCGGTACGATACGTGGCGGCGCGCCCGCGATGGGCAGGTGACGATCATTGTCGGGCCGCGGAGTGCGTTGTTTACGCCCCTGCGGAATTTGGGGTTGATTGTGGTGGATGAGTTTCACGATCATTCGTATTATCAATCGGAGAGTGCGCCGTTTTATCATGCGCGGGAGGCGGCGGTGGCGTATGCGCGGTTGGCGGGGGCGGTGGCCGTGCTGGGGTCGGCGACGCCGGATGTGGGGAGTATGTATCGGGCGGAGCGAGGGGAGTGGAATCTGTTGAAATTGCCGGCGCGGATTTTGGCACATAAGGAGGCGGTGGAGAAGCATTTGAAGAACCTTCAAACCCTAAAGGTTTCAGGGGAGTTCGTGGGGGCTAAGGCTCAAGGGGAAATGGGAGGGAAGGTGATTGGAGGAGGTGCTCGGAAACCTTTAGGGTTTGGGTACAAACCTTATTCCGAGGACGCGATGACGGCGGAGTTGCCGTTTGTGCGGTTGGTGGATATGCGGCAGGAGTTGAAAGCGGGGAATCGGTCGGTGTTTTCGCGGGTGTTGCAGGAGCGGTTGGGGATGGTGTTGGAGGCGGGGCAACAGGCGATTTTGTTTTTGAACCGGCGGGGGTCGGCGACGTATGTGTTTTGCCGGGATTGCGGGTTTGTGTTGAAGTGTCCGAAGTGTCAGGAAGCGCCGTTGACGTATCATCGGGAGGGGGGCGGACGGGAGACGTCTGGGACTTTAATCTGTCATCATTGCGGGTACACGCGGCAACAACCGAAGAAGTGCCCGGAGTGTGGGGGGACGCGCATCCGGTATTATGGGATGGGGACGGAGCAGGTGGAGGAGGAGGTGCAGGCGTTATTTCCGGCGGCGCGGACTTTGCGCTGGGATCAGGATACGACGAAGCAGAAGGGTAGTCATGAGATCATTTTGCGGCATTTTATGAATCATCAGGCGGATGTGTTGATCGGGACGCAGATGCTGGCGAAGGGGTTGGATTTGCCGTTGGTGACGTTGGTGGGGATTGTGTTGGCGGATGTGGGGTTGCATTTGCCGGATTTCCACGCGGGGGAGCGGGCGTTTCAGACGCTTTCGCAGGTGGCGGGGCGGGCGGGGCGCAGTCCGCTGGGGGGGGAGGTGGTGTTGCAGACGTTTCACCCGTCGCATTATGTGATCCGGGCGGTGACGCAACATGATTATGCGGGGTTTTATGCCCAGGAGTTGAAGTATCGCCGCGATTTGGGGTATACGCCGTTCGGGCAGGTGGTGCGGTTGGAGTTCCGGCACCCCGATGCGGTCCGGGCGGAGGGGGTGGCGCGGGCGTTGGGGGAGAAGATTCAGGGTTGGTTACGAGAGGATGATCGCCGCGAGACGGATTTGATCGGGCCGGTGCCGTCGTTTTTCGGCAGGGTGGGGGGGGATTTCCGGTGGCAGATCATTTTGCGAGGGCCGAATCCGGCGTCGTTGTTGGTGGGGAGAAAGTTGACGGATTGGAAGGTGGAGGTGGAGCCACAGTCGTTGTTATAATTGCGTGAAACGTGATGCGTGAAACGTGAATTTGGTTCTCACGTATCACGTTTCACGTTTTTCGTTTTTCTATTTATTTTTGGAGGCTGAGATGCAAGCTATTTCTCGAGGTTTTTCTTTTTTGAAGCAGTCCTGGCAGATGGCGTTTGCCGATAGGGATTTGTTGAAGCCGACGATTTATGCGATTTTTGTTGGGATGATTGTGTCGGTGATTGGGTTGATTCCGATTATCGGGACGGCGTTGATTTTTGGGGATGAGGGGATTGGGCGGTATTTGCTGTATATTGAGGGGGCGGTGTTGGTGTTTGTGCAGTATGTGGTGACGTATATTTTTTCGGGGATGACGATTTATTTGATTTATGGGTATTTGTCCGAGGGTGATGGGCGGATGGATAAGGCGTGGGCGGTGGTACGCCGGGACTTTTTGGATATTTTGAGCCTGGCGGGGGCTTCGACGCTGGTGAATTTACTGCAAAACGCGGTGCGCGGGCGTGGGGGGCGCGGTGGGGCGATTCGCGGGGTGATTGCGAATATCATTCAAACGGTGTGGACAGAGGCGACGTATTTGGTTCTGCCGGCGATGGTGATTGAGGATATTAATTTGAAGGATGGGTTGAAACGGGCGACGCAGATTGTGAAGAATAATCTGTTGTTGGTGGGGGTGAGTACGGTGGGGGTTGGGTTTGCGACGGGGTTGATTGGGTTTTTCTTGAGCGCGACCGGGATTGTGTTGGGGTTGGGCGTGGGGTTTGGGATTGTGTCGGTGTTGGGGAGTGCGAGTGAGGTGATCGGGCTGATCGCTGGGATTACGATTGGGGGGATGATTGCGTTGACGTTTATTTTGATCGCGGTGGTCATCGGCAATTACACGACGACGGCGTATCATACGTGTCTGTATTTGTGGGCAATGGAAGTGGAGAAGGCTGGAGGCATGTCGGTGCAGAATATTCGTGCGCCGGGGCCGTTGGGGGCAGTGTTGAGGTGAGATTGTTCAGAAAAATGGGATGTATCTTCCGTTGAATTGTATTTAGTCACAAAAGGTGGGGTGGACCAGGGTCTAGGTCAAATCTGGCGCATCTCCGCAAGTCCACCCCACCTGGCCTACTCGTGGTGAGTAATTACTGCTGATTTCATCGTTGGGTACTTCTCACAAGCCAGAATATAGGTCTAACATAATGGACACTCTCGTTTACTTCGTATACATTCCATCGAGCGGCGTTATCATTGCCTTGATTATTGCATGGCTATTCATCCGAAAAAGCAAATATTTAATTGGCTATTTATACGGGCTTATTCCAATTCTAGGGCTTTGGCTTGTGGCGGAATGGTGGGTAATAAGCGCTTGTATGGCTTGTGGCTCACAGGGCTTGTGCTGTGAGGGGACAGGCATCGGCGTTGTCACTTATGCGTTTTTAGCCCTTATCGCCGTTGCCATATATTCCGCACTCGTCTTTGGCATAGCATTTTTGCACAAACGTTTATTTGCTGATCAATATTCAACCTCAACTCAAGACATATATCCAGCAACGAAAAACGCAAGAGTGCCATATGTGTTGCTCGTTCTAGGAGTAACTGCTTTTTTGGGCGGATTCGTGACACAGAAAATAGTGGATTTAGCCAATAGGGGTCTTTTTATCGGTTGGCACCGTGCAGAAGAGTCAGAAAAGATTAAAACTGCTTTGGAAGCAGGAAATGTGCAAAACATTCTAATAACGCGTGGGCTTTGTATTTATGAGTTTGTGGCATCTCAGCCAATTGGCAGAGTCGTTAAAAAAGCAAGTATCATGTCATGTAGCGCCGCCTCTCGGCATGAGACAAGGTATGCTTTACTTGAAGATGGTAGTTATTGGATGTGGAAACATGAAATCAATTCGGATTTGACCTTACTAATCTCGAATGTTATATCTACTGTTGCGGGTTCCATTGCTGGTCTCTTTGGCGGTGTATTCATGTCCAGCCGCATTTGGAAAAACACCAAAAGCGTGGCTACATAGCAAAAAGCGCCCCAACAAAGTTCGCAATGGATGACGGGGATTCTGCTACATTTTCACACACATTCCTCCCTCCGCCTTTTTCCTGCGCCCAAACAGAATCCACGCCCGCCCACACGCAGGTAACGCAAACCGTTAG